>JBBRVA010000863.1:0-3656 GCA_038247295.1 Caldilineales bacterium
AGGATCACTCAAAACCATAACGGCCTTGGGCCCGCGCAGCATACCGTTATCGCCGCGGATCAGGCTGAAAAGCAGTCGACGGACCGTAAAGTGCGGCATGGCTCCTCCTCGGTGGGGTCGATCCGTGGTAATGGTGGCGCATGTAACGGCTTGGTACAAAATGGGCGACAACCCAGTATAACACAAATAGACTGCCTTTTGCGATTGATTTTGAAATCTACACTATCTAAAATAATGACATACCATACTGTTATTGCTAACTGAGCACTATCTTTCCTGGAGAAATTTCATGACTGAATCCTATATCGTTTCCGCCGTGCGCACCCCCATCGGCCGCTTTGGCGGCGCTTTGAAGGACGTATCACCCGTCGACCTGGGCGCCCATGTGATGCAGGCCGCTTTGCAACGGGCTGGCATCGAGGGTAAAGACCTGGACTTATATATTTTTGGCAATATTCTGAAGCATGGTCACGGCCAACTAGTGCCGCGTCATGCTGCCTATAAGGCTGGCATTCCCAGCGCTGTCGATGGCTACGCGCTCGACATGCTCTGCTCGTCGGGCATGATGAGCACGATGAATGGTGATATGACGATTCGCGCCGGTGACGCCGATTTGGTGATGGTGGGCGGCATCGAGTCGATGTCGCAAGCTGGCTTTCACTTGAGCCACAAGGCACGCTGGGGCTACAAGCTGCTGATCGGCGACAATCGCGAACAGGTCGCGGATGTGTTACTGGTTGACGGTCTCACCGACCCGATGACGGGTGAGCTGATGGGCGAGGAGACGGAACGCCTGGTCCAGGAATATGGTGTCGCACGCGGTGAACTAGACGAAGTCGCCTATCTGTCTAATATGCGCGCCGCAGCGGCGACAGAGAGCGGCGCCTTCCGCCACGAAATTGCTCCGATGACGCTGCAAGAACGCAGGAAGACAGTTGTATTCGATCAAGACGAGGGTATTCGTCCCGAAACGACAATGGCATCGCTAGCTGCCTTGCGGCCGGCCTTTGGCAAAGAGGGTTTGCTGACTGCCGGCAACTCCAGCCAAATTTCCGACGGTGCGGCGGCGCTGGTGTTGGCCAGCAAACAGGCCGTGGAAAAATACAACCTCAAGCCGATCGCCCGCGTGTTGGGCGGTGCGTGGGCCGCGGTCGAATCATGGCGTTTTGTCGAAGGGCCGATCCCGGCGATCGAGAAGCTGATGAAGAAATTGGGCACGCAGGTGGATGACTTTGATCTGTTCGAGAACAACGAAGCCTTCTCGCTCAATAACGTGCTCTTGCGTAAGGCATTGGAAATTCCCTACGCAAAGATCAACGTCTACGGTGGCGCCATTGCCCTCGGCCATCCGATTGGCGCTTCGGGCGCGCGCATCATTGTGACGTTACTCAACGCGCTGCAACAACAGGGCAAGCAGCGCGGGCTAGCGTCGTTGTGTCACGGCACTGGTGGCGGCACCGCGGTGGCGGTGGAGTTGCTGTAAATAGGTGGAGGGCGCGAGCACGGTTCTACGCGTCCCTCACTTATTCTCAAATCGACTTGTTTACGGCAAATTGGGACGAGCAAGCGGCTGTGTAATCGCATCATGATCCAATGCAACATCGGTCTGCAACGTCACTTCTCCTCGACGCAAAACCCCATCACTCAACACCTGCGCGCGCAGACCCCCGCGTCCGTGCAGAAACTTGAGTGCACCGGGGGCAAAGCCCACATCCATCCACCGGCAAGGGGCGCAGTGTTTCACACCCTGAAAGTGAATCCCGTCAAGCGTAAATGCCTGGCCGATCAATTGGTTTAGCGCCACACCTTCGACAATCACATTGCGGCGTAAGGCAGCTGGTGTCCAATCGTCACCATCGAATGCTTGCGCCAAGCTTTGAAAAACTTCCCAACTAAAGAAGGTGACATGGCCATCGAAATGCTCACCTTTGCCATAAAAACGGTCGCCGACCAAGCCCAGACCCGCCCGCACTGCCACCGTTTCGACATCATAGATCGGGTGATCGCGCGGGGTCTGCGTCCGGTTACCAAAGTAATTATGCCCCGGCGAGATATAAATGTGTTTGATGGTGATTGGGTAAGTGTAGCGCATGGTCGCTGGTAGGATGAGAGGATGACAGGATGACAGGATGACAGGATGAAGGGATGACAGGATGATCCGCCAGACGATCTTGTCATCCTGTCATCCTCTCATCCTCTCATTTTCCTTCTTTACGTGGATCCTCGACTAATTCGATCAAATTGCCGTCGGGATCTTTGAAGAAGCAGATCCGAATCTCTTTAAAGTTCATTGGCTCGACGGCAATCGGGATGTTCTTGCTGACCAACTCCGCATAGGCGACATCGACATCCTCCACATGCAGCGCAAGATGTTCAATCGCACCCGGTGGGCTGCCAGCGACTGGACCCCGATCTTTTCCAATCAATTCGATGGTGGAACTGCCGATATCAATAAAGATGATCGAGGCATCATCCCAACGTTTGGTAATCGGGAAGCCGAGTGTTTCGCTGTAAAACTTTTCCAGCGCGGCAAAGTTGTGGGTTAGGAGTGCAATATGGTGGGCTGCTTTCACTTGCATGGTTCTCTCCGAAAATGATTGGTGATCGATATCGGGTAACGGATATATTGATGTGGTTATCAGCGCCATCACCGCGACCGTCAAAATGGTTTATGCTGCTTGCGCTTACGCACCTTCCAGAACAACTTCGTGCCCTTCCAGCGCCGAACGGAAGACACCCTCGATAATCTTGACACTGGTCAGCGCCTGCTGAGACGTGACGATCTCGGCGTTGGGATCACCGTCTAGATAGCGGACCAGGTTGTTGGCCAGGTGCTTATACGAACCGACGCCGCTGCGCGGTACCGTGACCTGGATGTCGGATTGTTGACCGTTGAGGCTGGTATATAGTTCAACTTTGTCTTGATCGCCGACCCAGGCGCCGCCCTGGGTGCCGTAAATTTCGGTAAAGAATTGGTCTTTGTTGTTCACGGCCCAGGAGACCTGAAGCTGGATCACGGCGCCATTGTCGAAGCGCACCAAAGCCCAGGCTAAGTCATCCACATCGAATTGGACATTGGCGGTCGGTTTTTGAATGTCCGCCCCCCAGCCGCCCAGTCCCAACCCCTGGGTGCCCAACTTGGAAAAGGTCACACCGCTCACCGTTACAGGCTGTGGATAACCCATCAGGAAAAGCGCACGATCCAGGGCATGGATGCCAATGTCCAGCAATGAGCCGCCGCCGGCCAAATCTTTGCGCGTAAACCAACTGCCAAACCCTGGTATACCGGAGCGTCGATGCCAGACGGTGCGCACCGCATAGATCTCGCCAAAGAAACCGGCATCGGCTTGTGCTTTGGCGGCGCGGATCGCGTCTGACCAGCGGTAGTGTGAACCCACCGTGAGTGTCAGCCCTTTGGCGGCGGCCAGATCCATCATTTCTTTGGCATCGGCATAGGTCAACGCTAGCGGCTTCTCACACAGCACATGGGAACCAGCATTAAGGGCTTCGATCGCCATCGGCTTGTGAAAGATATTCGGCGTCGCAATCACTGTAATATCCGGCTTTACCTCGGCCAACATCTTTTTATAATCGGTAAAGGTATGGGGTATGTTTTTTTCTGCCGCGATTGCCTTTACCCGTTCTTCATTCACATC
>JBBRVA010000864.1:0-3654 GCA_038247295.1 Caldilineales bacterium
GGTAACGGCTTATTCCACATCCGGTCTAATTACGAACCTGACATCAGTTCGGCAAGGGGCATGCGCCACGATGAAAGCGTACAGGCCAGGCTATCGGCCACGGTTAGGTAAACAAATTCATCGATTTGGGCCACGGCGATTCCCGTGGGCGCCACAAACGCATTGCTGATTGCAAATTGCCCGCGCGGTTCACCGCTTGGTGCGTAGTAGAGAACGGTGCGGCGCGCCGGATCGCTGAGGAAAAAGGAGCCATCGGGCAAACCGGCCAAGTGCGGACCATTAAGCGTGTCCACGCGCGGCAAAACGGTTAGACTGCCACCATTATCGAGGCGCCAAAGCCGCCCATCTTCCGCCGTCACTGCCCAAAGGCCGCCACTCACCGCCAACACATCTACAGCCTGGCCTTTGCTCAGGGGGGTATCGGGGCCGCCAAATTCTGCTAAGACCTGCCCCGTAGGGGCTAACATCACCACGCGCCCACCACCCGTATCAGCTACCGATATGGTACCCATCGGATCGACGGTAAAGCCACGCGGGTGGTAAAAACTCGTCTCCACCGGCAGCGGCTGAAAGCTCTCCTCACCGGGCGCGCGGCGCAAAATGAGTTGCGCCGTGGCATCCAACACGAGTAAAGCACCATCCGTCGTTACGACGAGATCAAATGGTTCTTGGAAGAGATCGCTCTGTAGCGGCGCATTGGCAACACCAGCCAAGCTATAAACTTGCACACGCCGGTTGGCTGTATCGGCCACATAGATCAGCTCGCGCACACCGTCCAGGGCGATGCCATGCGGCTGGTTCAGTTGATCGGCGCCACTGCCGCAGCCATTGCCGGCTTGCCACAGATTTCCAAACGGTAGCGAACGCAAATTGGCCGGTAAAATGCGTGCTTGAGGTTGCCACAGGTCGGTCGACTGCGTGAGGGCAAAGGCGTCGTTACCCAAGCGTGAATCTAACAGCGGTGGCGCGGGTGGCAAAGGCAAATCGCCCAGCGCCAGATCAGCCAACTCGGGCGTTAGATAGGCGCCGCTTAGCGCGACAGGGTTGCTACCGGGTGGCTGCCACAAAAGCTTCAACCCAGGCTGCTTCGCATCAGGCACATGGCGCACTTCGATACTATGCCAACCTTGGGTCAGATAGATGACGCTTTCCGTGTAATTGGGGTCCACGCCTTCTGGTGCAGGAAAGCTGTTATCGATCAGCATGGCATTATCAATCGCTATTTGGTGGAGACCGGCACTCAGCGCCGCGATTCGGTATTCGCCAGCACGCGCCGCGGCGAGTTTACCCTGCCAGATCACGCTATAGGGCATCGGCAAATCCGTTGCCAGCCCGACCAGCAAGTCCTTGCGCCTATCGAGCGCCGGACCTTGCCATTGCGTGCCGGCAAAGTAGGTGCCCAGCAAGCCACTGTTGGGCAGTGCAGGCTTGTGCAAGACAGTGCGCGGGATAATCTCCATCTCACCGCCTGGACGCTGCCAGCGGACCGTGAGGGGCGTGGGCGGGCGTGCTGTGGGCGCGCTGGCGCTGCGAAAACTCAGATCGATCCGATAAAAGCCTTTGGCTAATGTTTCCTGGCGCGTCGCCTGGCTTAGCGAAGTGTCTAACACAATGCGGTTGTCCAGGCGCAAGCTAAAGATCGCCCCATCCGTGGCGTCCATGTCAACGGCAAAGCCATAGACGCCGGCGGTGGGCACCAATAAGGTGCCTTGCCATTGCACGCTAAACGGCGTAGTCAGGTTGGATTGGAGCGGCCAATCGAACTGCAAAGGCCCTGCTGTATCAAGCGCAATGGCCTGGGATGCGTCACCAAAATCATTGCCTGCAAAGACAAGCTCCAGCAGACCCTGACCGGCGTCAACCGTTGCGACTGGCACTTGCAACGTGGTAAAGAGCGGCTCACCACTCTGTTCATCGACCTTGCGTTCACTGATGCTCGGCGAGTGAATCTGTTGGAGCAGAGTAAGCAGTTCCTGATCCCCCAGTGGAATCAGATAGAGCAGGTTGCCGTTGGCAGCGCCCGCTGCGATATAGTCGAGCGCGCTGTCCAGCGTGCGCACCTGGGCGGTCTCAATCGCCGAACCAGCCAGTAAGCGCGTCGATGAGCTTGCTAGGACATTCGCTGGCACAAAGATCGTCGTATCAACAAGCGGTGTGCGCACCTGTTCTGCTAGAAAGCGCCCCATGGCCACGTCGGCAGCGTTGTCACCGCCGCTGGTCAAGGCGTCCATCTGGCCGAGCAGACCCAGGGCATTGTAGCCGCCAAGAATGAGCAATAACACGAATACCGTTGCAGCTAGGCGCGCTGGCCGAATAAGAATCGCCCATGTCTGTTGGAGCAAACCCACCATGCCATCCAATGCCAGTGCCGCGGCGAGCAAGAGCAGCGGTAAGAGGAGGAGCAGGGCACTGGTCGAGACGCTGGTAAAATCAACGCGACTGGCGGCGATCAGCAGTAAAATAAACGTCGCTAGCACTACCCCCGTGTCCAAGCGCCGCCAATAGCGCACGAGCGCACCCAGGCCGACAACCACCAACGCGGCGGTCAATCCATCCAACAAAGGCTGATCGGCAAACAGCGCCATACCGTTGCCAGCCCCGCGTCCCAACAAGTGGATCAGTACAGCCATAAATCCAGTAACAGCAGGCTGGTCCGTGCTCGGTTGCCACAACGCGCCGGTGCGCAGGGTGGCAATCAACACTGGGAGCGCGATCAAGAGTGCAATCAGAGGCAGCAGCCGGCGGGGACGGGCGGTAACGCTCAGTCCTGCCCAGATAATCAGAGAAAAGAGCAGGGGCAATACAATCCACGGATCCGCACTGCGGCTGGCCCAGATATGCCAGGCATTTGCGGCCAGGAGCACGGTTGCCAATAATGCACCACCAGAGCGTGTGATCTGACGGGCGGCAAGGTAGAAGGCGGGCACGGTGGCAATACCAATTAATGCACTTGTCAGCCGCAAACTGAGCAGCCCCTGCTGCGTCATGGCATAGAGCGCGTTGGTAATCCATTGGAAGAGATCAAGCGCGGGCGCAGCAGTGCCACTGCCTTCGATCAATGCCAGGGCGCGGCTGCATTCTGTGGCGATGCAGTCAGGCGGCAGACTAGTCAGTTGCCAGAGGCGCAAAAACGCTGCAATGCCAATCACAAAAAGCAGCCAGAGCGGTGAGGCAAAAAGCGGGCTATCCGGCGCTAGCGCAGCTTCTGGCTCGTCACCTAGCGCCAGTCGCACATATTTGCCAGCTGCGTCCACCCCCCAGCGATAGGCGGGCGGATGGTACGTTTGGGTGCGCTGGATCCGCCACGCGCCAACCCCGAAGAGGGCGATGCCAAGGATCCAGAGAATTAGTAAGAGCGAGGAGAGAGCACCGCCCCCAATAAACAAGCCGCCCAGGCCGCCGAGTAAGGCGCAGATCAGGCCGGTGCCGATCAAGATATTGCTGGTTAAGGATAGGGGGCCGGGCGCAAGTGAATCTGATTCTGGCTGCGGCGGCCACACGGGTAGGTTGAAGGCGAAAATCAGCGCCGCCAGGGTGGAAAGAATCAGGCTGTCGCGTAAGATGTAGGTGGTAAAATTTTCAGCTTCCGCCAGCAGATGCTGGGCGAAGAGAGCAAGGGCAAAGGCGAGAAAGAGAAAGGAAAGTCGGCGCATA
>JBBRVA010000865.1:0-3654 GCA_038247295.1 Caldilineales bacterium
ACAACGCGGACAAGGCGAAGATCGAGACGGCGATGGCGGTGACGTCGCGTCCTACATTGGAAACCTTCCGTGGTTTCCGTGTATTGGATGAAAACCAGATCGAGGTCTACGTCGATTTCTGGCACTTTGACACCAATTACATTGCCGCCTATGCCACACCCAGCGGGGTGGGTACGCCGTGGGAAATTCTCTACGCCCTCGATACCCTCGTCTTCAAACAACGGCGTGCGACCTATAGCGACACCGCCGCGGCGCGCTTTAGCGTCCCTTGGATCAGCCTGGTGCTGGACCGCGATGCGCGCCTGGTGCGCAAGACGTTGCTGGACTTGAGCAAGGTCAAGACGTTGCCGGACAATATTTTCAAGTTGCCAGGGGCCAGCGCCAGCCTAGTGGACGCGGCCACCGCCGCCGCCCGCTACCAAGCTACGCTGGATTGGTTCGATCAATACAAACATCTGGTCATCAGCAACGGCCCCTTCTTCCTAGCCCGTTACGATCCGCCAGCGCAATTTGCCGAGTTGGACGCCTTCCGCGATCCTAATTACCCATTTACGCCCGCCGATTTGTACAAGGGTGCGCCACAACTAATCGAGTTTGCCGCTACCGAGGCAGATTCGATTGTGCTGGGCGAGCCGTACGAAGCGACCGTCACGCTTGAAGGCCCCGGCACGTTGGGTGTGCGTTATTTGTTTAGCGACGCCGCTACGGGCGCGATCATCGCCCAAGGTGAGGCAGAGGAAACGGGCGACAATGAGTTTACCGTCAATTTGGACGGTGATCAGACATTGGAGTTAGATATTGGTCTCTACCAATTATCCTTGGCGGCCTATAGCGACCAGTTGGCGCAGATGAGCGAGCGACGGATCGAGGTCGAGGCGGATTTGCAGTAGGCAGTAGTTGGTCATCAGTCAAAGAGCCGAGACGGTCAGGTCTCGGCTCTTTGATGCTTAGACTAATCCAAGCTATAATTTCAACTGATAGTCATTAGTGCTTACAATCTAAAAGGCAAACCTTTGCTGGCGTATCGACGATGTAAAGAATGATTACGAACAGGGGTTCATCGAATATGAGTGACACATACTTGAGTCGCATTGCGATCAATCCGGCAGTCATGGTGGGCAAACCGGTGATCCGTGGTACCCGAATTCCCGTTGATCTGCTGGTGCGTATGGTGGCGCAAGGTATTTTATATAGCGAAATTTTGGCGGAGTATCCAGGTTTACAAGTCGAAGATATCCAGGCTGCCCTCTTTTATGCAGCAGCGACCGTATCACATGAGCAAATTTTCCCACTATTACAGCCTGAGTTAGTCTAATGCTCAAATTTATGGTAGATGCCAGCACTGGTGTTGCCTCGGCCCGCTATCTGCAAGCACAGGGTTATGACGTTATCTTCGTTGGTGAGTGGCATCCAAAGGCAGCTGATATTGACATCGTTCGGTTTGCTTTGACGGAACAACGAATTATCATCACAAATGATAAAGATTTTGGTGAGCAAGTATTCCGCGATCGGCAACAACACGCAGGCGTACTTTTATTGCGTCTGGCCGATGATCGAACAACAACAAAATTACGCGTCATTCAAGCCGTTTTAGCGCAATACGAAGGACAACTAGCCGACACTTTCGTTGTAGCTACCGAGCGCCATATTCGTATCCGCAAACCCGTTTGAACACTATAGAAATATTGAGACTGCGCTGAGTATGTCCATCCTACGCCCACTCCTGATTCGCGCCCTGACTATGATTGGGGTCTTTTTTGTCGTCTTGCTCCTGCTCGTGCTGACGTTGGGCCTGACCGGTTTTTCCGACCGGATCCTGAGCGCGGTGGTGGGCGAGCAATTGCGCGCCGAACGGACAGCCCTGGCCGAAAAGATTCGCGATCCAGACGCACTGGAAAAGACGCTTACGGAGCGGCGCAAAGAATTTGAAGCCTTTTATGGCCTGGACACGCCCTGGTATTTGCGCCTGCCCGGCACCGTCTTGCGCGTTTTAACTTTGGATTTGGGCGAGGCGCGCAACTTGCGCAGTTTCGATGGCAGCAACCGTGTGATCGACATTGTGTTGGAACGCTTGCCCAATACCATGCTCCTTCTTACCACATCGCTGATCATCACCGCCGTGTTGGGGTTGGGGCTGGGTGTCTATATGGCAACACGGGCCGGCACTTGGCTGGATCGAGCCATGTCGATTTTTGCCGCCGTCTCTTATGCCATCCCCACTTGGTGGATCGGCATTCTGCTCATTTTGCTACTTTCTGTGCGCTGGCGACTGCTACCCTCCGGCGGCATGTATAGCACGCCGCCTCCGATCGACAGCGTACCCCGTTTTCTAGATCTGCTCCAACACGCGCTGCTGCCGGTCTTGACGTTGGTGTTGGTCAGCGTCGGTCCCTACATCTACGCTGTCCGTACGATCACGCTCAACATTGCCCAAGAAGATTATGTGACAATGGCGCGCGCCAAGGGCTTGCCGGCCAGCCGGGTGCGTAATCGCCACATCCTGCGTGTGGCCGCGCCGCCGCTTGTCACGGGGCTGATCCTGGGCCTGGCCGGTTCGCTGTCCGGCTCGATCTTGGTCGAGACGATCTACAATTGGCAAGGCATGGGACGGCTGTACTACGATGCGCTGGCCGGGACACCGGATGAGGGTGTGATCGTGGCGCTAACCTTTATGTTTACGCTGCTCTACGTGGGCGTGCGTATGTTGCTGGAAGTGCTCTATATTTTTCTGGATCCACGTGTGCGGTATAGTGATTAGATATATGACAGCTCAGCCAGTTGATTGATTTGCTACTGCTTGACAGTATTACCGTATTACGGTAATATCAAGTCATGATTAAGACGTTCAAAGACAAAGAAACCGAGAAAGTCTTTCGTCGCTCCTTTTCGCGCCGGCTTCCACAAGATATTCAGCGCGCAGCATTGCGTCGACTCAGTTATTTGCATTCGGCCAAAGAAATTATGGACTTGTTGACTCCTTCCTCGAACCGCCTGGAGCCGTTGAGCAGCGAACGACAAGGACAATATAGCATCCAGATTAATGATCAATGGCGCATTTGCTTTGAATGGATTGATAATGATGCGTACAACGTGGAAATTGTAGATTATCACTAGAAGGATATGTATGCAAGAAGAAAAAATGCCACCCGTGCATCCTGGCGAGATCTTACTCGAAGATTTTATGAAGCCCTTGGGCATTACTCAATATCGACTGGCCAAAGGTATGCATGTTTATCCTCGCAAAATCAACGAGATTGTGCAAGGTAAACGCTCCGTTACAGCAGACACGGCGCTGCGATTGGCGCGCTTCTTTGGCACCTCGCCCGAAGTATGGATGAATCTACAGGCACTCTATGACCTCGAAACTGCCAAAGATGCCCTGGAAGAACGCGTCTCACGCGAGGTAATACCCTATCTTTCTGCTCAGTCTTCAGCGGTGCTGGGGCAACCAGGCTAAAGCCGAATGCCAGTTGAATAAAGAGTGATGTATGCAACTTAAAGCGGCTTTGCGGGAACTATTGCGCAGCGGTGCGGGCGTCAGTGGCATCTTGTTGCTGGGGCTGCTCATGGCCGGCGCCATCTATGTACTCACCACCTATCCGCTGGACTATGGCGACCGCGAGTGGAGCAACCCTACGCGCTGGGCGGATAACC
>JBBRVA010000866.1:0-3647 GCA_038247295.1 Caldilineales bacterium
GCTGCGTGACAAGTTGTCGCTTAACGCGCGCATTTCCATCCCGCACGCGACGCGTTGGGATCCACAGCCGCTGCTGACATGGTTAGGCGCGGGCGACGCACCGCATGCGCTGCGCCCCTGGTTGATCGGGTTCAGCATCCTAGCCCTGGCAAACTGGTTGCTCTTCGGCCTGCATCAACTAGGCTGGATCCCAGCGCTGTGGCAGATTACTTTCCTGATCTATATCGGTCTACAATTTGTCACCGCGCGCATGACGGCCGAGACCTTTCACGCCGCGACCGAACTCCAGGCCGCGGTCGAGCCACTGGTCGCTATTTTTCGCCAACTGGAAACTTTCTCCTACCGCACGTCGCCCCATCTGCAAACATTGTGTACACCGCTGTTGGACCCGATCCATCGCCCCTCGCGCTATCTGCGGCGCATCCAATGGGTGGTGGCAGCTACGGGCATCCAGGGCAACCCATTTATCTCGATTGTATTAAATGCGTTGCTGCCGTGGAATTTCTTTTTTGCCTATCTGCTACAAAAGTACAAGGCCGAGGCGGCGCAATATGCACCAACTTGGCTGGATGTTTGGTTTGAATTGGAAGCCCTCAGTTCGCTGGCCAATTTGGCCTATCTAAACCCAACGTATACCTTTCCAACTATCAATGCTAGCCCGGCGCACGAAGCTAAAATCACGGCAAGTTCGTCGACGCTAAATAGCAAGCCGATTTTCCATGTCGAAGCGCTCGGCCACCCGCTGTTGCCCGACACCGACAAAGTCTGCAACAATTTCACTACCCAGCGTCTGGGCGAAGTGGCGATTATTACGGGCTCCAACATGGCGGGCAAGAGCACCTTTCTGCGCGCCCTGGGCATGAATCTGGCGTTGGCGTATGCCGGCGGTGTGGTTAACGCGCGACTGTTGCGGACTGATCTGTTTCGCCTCTTCACCTGTATCAAGATCAGCGACTCGGTGACGCAGGGTGTTTCCTATTTCTACGCCGAAGTCCAACGTTTGAAGATCTTGCTGGATGAGTTGGAAGGCGATCATCCGCTCCCACTCTTTTTCTGCATTGATGAGATTTTCCGCGGCACCAATAACCGCGAACGGCTGCTTGGCAGCCGGGCCTATATCCGCGCCTTAGTGGAAAAACATGGCGTCGGGCTGATCTCCACGCACGATCTGGAGTTGGTGCACCTGGCGGATGAGTTGCCCGCCATCACTAATTACCACTTCCGCGATGACATTATCGATGGCGCGATGACCTTTGATTACACCCTCTATCCTGGCCCATGCCCCACCACAAACGCGCTCAAGGTAATGCGTAACGCCGGTTTGCCGGTGCAGATAGACGAGGAGCCCGCATGAACGAACAACCTTTTGCCATCTCAATTGAAGAAATGTACGGCGATCCAGGTTTGGACGACGCGGCGATTGAGGTCATTTTGGCGCGCAGCCTTGATCCGCGCCCAGCGACGATGCTCTATGCCAAGATGGGCGAGCTAGGGCTGCGTGCCGACCATCGAACTATTGGAGCCGAACGAAGCCACGCGCCTCTATCGCGCCTTGGCGGTGGTGCCGCGCAATATGTCCACCGACTATTTTGAACAGACCCTCGCAGGCACAGGCTTGCAGATCGTTGCGCGCGACGAGATTGGCAGCGAGTGGCGCGAATGGTGGGAGGAAAATGGGCCGCATACGACAGCCAAACAACTACTCACCCTCGCCCGTTTGCGCCGCGATCGAGCGCGCTTGATCCAAGAATTAGGGCGCACAGTCTACGAAAATGAGTTGGCCAACTGCCATTGGGGTGTCTATCAGATGTTGGGCAAGTTATCGCCGCAAAGCATCACATTGCGGAAGGTCTAGAGGTACGCTACCCGCACCACCTGGCTATCGGCGTCCACACCTTAACGTGATTCTTCAGCCAAGCATTGGCAATTTTTACGCAGTTGCCCGGACATTCTTGACAAGGCGGCATACTATGTCATTGAGTTTGAGGTCGATTTGATTGATTTTCCTTAGCTCGTGTTTGGTCTGCGCCAGACCTTATACCGTGATTATAGCAGTCAACCAGGCGGGGTGTCATGGTGCGAAGGAAACATTGGGTGGTTGATTGTTGGGGTGGGCTGGTTGGGAGGAGTTGGCGGAAGAGGGATTAGGAATTTATCAAGGGAGAGGAGGAAAATAGCAGAAACAAAGCTATTGACAACTGAATTTTAATTCACTATACTGTAAATAAGAAAATCTCACTCCAAAAACTCAAGTTCTACACAGCACAGTTTAAAACAATTTTTTCTCGCATTTCGAGTCATAAAATGATTGCAATTCACCTTGAGGTTTAGATGGGTACAATCTATACCGCCATTTTGGGGTGATAGTACGGCTACAGTATTTGCACTTTTGGATTGGCAGTCGTCTAAACCGCTGTAGGTCCCTGGTGGCTAGGAAAAAGAACGGCAACGATCTATATAATAGTTCGGCGCCTGCAGCGATGTAGCGGGATTTGTATAATAGACAAACTGGAAGGTAAGAGACAGAAGATGTATAGTGATTATATATACTGCAAAAGCTCATAAATGATAATGGTCACCAGAGGAATTATCCCGAAAACTATTATCATTTATCACCTTGCTCAGTATACATTGCGTCATTTCAAAAATAAGATACTGTAGTATCCTTTGTACGCCACGACCAAGAATAAATTTTAACGAGCTTGACAAGAAGTGAGTGTATATGTCAAAAAGGCGGACATTTTTATGCTGTGATAGCTGCGAGGTTTAAATTATGAAAACGATTATCACAGTATGCCTTATCATGTGCGTCCTTCTTTTTGATGCCTGTACTACCATGAATATGCCATTAGCATCAAACACACCCAGTACAACAGCGACTGTATCCCAATTAAGTAGTCAAGATGCGTCTTTAGCGAATTTAGATGCAGAATTCAACATTTTCTTTCCGCAACTGAAACCGGTAGTGGGAGAACGTCCACATCCGCAAGCACGCCTGAATGGGCAACTAGAACTGGTTAATGGTTGCCTGCGTATTCAAGACGGCTATAGCAGTCGCCTTGTTATCTGGTTCCCGCAGATAAAGTTGGACGTGAATGACAACATTGTTAGTGTGCATGACACTAAAACGCAAGTTGTGAAGCGTGTAGGCGAAACAATCACCGTTGGTGGAAGCGAAGTTGGTGGCGGGAATTTTTTTACGCTTTTGTTTGAGTTAAGCGAACCATTACCCAAAGAATGTCCGGGGCCATACCTACTTGCTGGTATGGTTATTGAATGAGGCAACTCTTTCCAGCAGATTCTAGCTATTGTGTTGTAGAATTGCTTTAGTATTCATTGCGAAAGGACAATTGTATGAACAAAATCAGCTTCCGTTCTGTGATTCATGCAGTGATGCTTATTATGTTGCTAACAACATATTCTGTTGTGATGGCTGTGTCATCCTCTGATGATACTCCTGATCCAAATGCCAACTTGTCAATCCGCGTGTTTCTTCCTTTGGTTACATCATCAATGAGCAATGTAACAAGTGAAGGCGAGCCTATTGTGCTTAGCGAAGAAGAAGCTTACTTGCGAGATGCACGCTACTATTCGGCTGCCTTTGGCGTAGAAATTGAAGAAGCAGTACGCCACTTGAAACTTCAACC
>JBBRVA010000867.1:0-3647 GCA_038247295.1 Caldilineales bacterium
CAAACCCGCGTACCAATTGAGCAGCGCTACAAGGTAAGTGTACAACTGCTAGATGCGCGCAACCAGGTTATTGCTCAACGCGACAGTGAGCCGGTCGGTGGCTCACAGCCCACCGACGCCTGGCCACCTGGGGCGACAGTTATCGACAATCACGGTGTGACAATCAAGCCGGGCACGCCACCGGGTGACTATCAATTGATCGCAGTACTCTACGATCCGCTCACAGGTGAACGGCTGAACACTGGGGTAGCCGATCAGATTGGGCTTGGTCAGGTGCACATTGATCGGCCGACACGAGCGCTTCCGCTGGAGATTGTTGATATGCAGCACCGCCTGAACCAGCAGATATGGGGGGTGAAACTGGTGGGTTACGACGCTTATCGCAAAGACTTTGCGCATGCGCCAGACACGCCCATCCCAGCGGGCGATCTGGTTCATTTTACGCTCTATTGGCAGGCGCCAGATCCAGAACCGAATGATTTCCCAGCGGATCTACACTTTACACTGCGGCTTGGCGATCAGACGCTGACCACAGCACTGGCAGGCGGTCACTATCCCACCAGCCAATGGCAACCAGGCGAATTGGTGCGCGCCGAATTTGACCTACCCTTCGACGGCCAAAGCGCTACCCCGTCACTCCAGATTGGCGACGACACATACGCGCTTAAGGCCCTCCCCTAATCTGAGCGGAGAATAGGGCATGGGGGAGTAGAGGGAATAAAGAGAATCGCTAGACGATATCTCTCCCTCTCTCCCTCTCTCCCTCTCTCCTCCACTTCGCGTCGAAAAACCTGTTCAGCTTGACATAGCACTATGTTTGATATAGCATAGCAATATACAAGTTTAGACGAGACGTGCTGCATATACAGATATGACTGCCATCTTGCAGCCAGACCATCCGTCCAGGCTGAAGGAGAAGGATAATGAACGAGGATGAAATTTTTGAAAGCCAAGGGTTGAACCGCATGAACCCGCTCTGTCCTGTCGAGGTCGCAGCACGCATCATTGGCCAAAAATGGACATTACAGATCGTCAACAAGTTAATCGGTCGCGAATCGCGGCGCTTCTGTGAAATCCAGGAAGAGTTGGGTGGAGTTAACCCGAGTACCCTGAGTAGCCGGCTCAAAATGCTGGAAGAAGAAGGCTTGATCCGGCGGATGCAAGTGAGCGCCATCCCACCCCATGTCGAATATAGCCTTACCGAGATGGGCACAGAGCTACACGATGTCATCCGTGCGATTAGCAAGTGGAGCCGTGTCTGGTTATGCAACCCAGATTATCCAAGGTCGACGCATGCGATGGAAAGAATGGGCGTAGGGCATAGAGAGTAGGCGCGCTAGTTAGCTGGACTGTCCTATCTGCATGTATATCACCAAAACAAATACAGGAATTTTGTAGATTATGATTGTTAAAGGTTTAACGGTAGGCTTGCTGCAAGAAAACTGTTATATTTTGGGCTGTGAGATCACGCGCAAAGGCGTGATTATCGACCCCGGTGACAATGGGCGTGCGATTCTCAAAGTAGTAGCGCAACAAGGGCTGAAGATTGAAAAGATTATTAACACGCACGCCCACTTTGATCACGTGATGGCCGTCAACGCGGTACGAGCCGCCACCGGCGCCCCTTTCTATCTGCATCCGGCGGATCTGCCTATTCTGCACGATCTGCCCGAACGCGTGCGGCTTTGGCTCGATATGGAGGTTGAGCCAGTCAGCGATCCAGACGGTTGGCTGGAACATGGACAGATCATTCAATTTGGCGAAGAGCAATTAGAGGTGCGCTTTACGCCAGGCCATGCACCAGGCCACGTCGTCTTTGTCCATCATGCTGGCCATCAGGTTTTCGGCGGTGATACGTTATTTCAGGGCAGCATTGGCCGTTTTGATCTACCCCTGGCAGATGAATCCACGCTCTTGCGCAGCATTCACGAACAATTGCTCACATTAGCCGATGATTACACCGTTTATCCCGGCCACGGACCTGCTACCACGATTGGGGCGGAACGGGCCTTTAATCCTTATGTAGGTCAGACAGCAACCATTTCATCCTAAATCAAAACAAAAAATAAAAGGAACCTGTTATGCAACAGTCACCCATGCGTCCCACCTTGCGCAAGATTACACTTTTCGTCGCGCTCCTATTGATCATCACCACCCTGGCTGCTTGTGGCCGTCGCTCTGCCGAGGACGAAGCAGGGCTACCCACCCAAGTGCCCACACTGGCCGTGCAGCCACTACCAGCATCATCAACGGCTACGCCACGGCCAGAACCAACCGACACGCCGACAGTTGAGCCAACGGTTGCAGAGGTTATCACGGCCACTGCCGAAGTAACGTCAACCACCACTGTGACAGCGATGGATGAGCTAACAGCCACCGAAGTGTTAACTGACACAACAGAGATCACCGAGACAGAATCGATTGCGACAGGTGAAGCGGTAACCGCCACGAAAATGCTCACCGACACCGAAGCATTGACCGAGACAGAAGAGCTGACCGAAACCGAAGCACTCACTGACACAGAAACACTCACTGACACCGAAGCGCTCACGGAAACAGATGATTTGAGCGGGACAACCACGATTACAGCGAGCGACGTGCTCACCGAGACAGCGATGGCGCCGCGTGTCTTCTTTGTGGAGCCAGAAAACAATGCCACACTGCCGGTTACTTCAACGGCCATAATTGGCGTAGAAGGCTTGACGGTAGAACCATCCGGCGCAGTCAAGCCTGGTGCGGGCCATCTACACATCTTAATCGATGCGGATTTTATCCCCGCCGGCGATGCGGTCCCCAAAGATGCGACCCATATTCACCTGGGCACGGGTGCGATGACTAGCACGCTGGTGCTTGAACCTGGCGACCACACATTACGGGTGCAATTTACCGATGGTGCCCATGTAGCGCTGGATGGTGATGAATATCAAGATGAGATTAAAGTCACTGTGGAATAAGATGATCTATCATATACTGTCGGTAGAAGACTGGCAGAATCAAGCACCAGGACAGCCCTACCGAGGTGACACCCTCGATACAGAGGGGTTTATCCACTGTACAGGTGAAGTGGAGTGGCTGTTGCAGGTAGCCAACCGCTTTTATCGCGCCAGTCCAGCAAATTTTGTGATCCTGTGTATCGATCCAGCACGCGTGCAAGCCGCCGTTCAATGGGAAGCGGCTGACCAACATATCTTCCCCCATATTTATGGGCCGCTCAATCTAGATGCGGTGGTCAACGTGGTACAATTTCCACGCGCTGTGACAGGTCAATTCTTGATGCCGACTGAACTGTGTAAGGCATAACTTTAGTGGGTTTTTTAGATCAATAACTACTGGTACAATCGATGGCAGCTTATTCGGATAAATTACCTGGTTGGTTTAAACGTGAAACGGACGCCAATCAGTCGTCAACTCGCTCTACAACCGGCGGTGACTTGGATCAGGAACCGGTGGTAGTCTGGCAAGCCGCCAATATGATGGAAGCCGAGATCGTCAAAGGTCGGCTCGAGAGTGAAGGTATTCCAGCCATTATGCGCGGCGAAGTACTAGGGGCAATCTATGGGTTGACCACGGGTAGTTTGGCCGCCACCAATGTGCTGGTGCCGGCAGCTTTGGCCGAGAAAGCCAGCGAAATTTTGAATGCCGAAATC
>JBBRVA010000868.1:0-3639 GCA_038247295.1 Caldilineales bacterium
AGTACCCCCACAGTGAGATACACCAAGAGGATGGTATAAAGTTGACGATCTAGAACGTTTGTGCTATCATGCTTATATGCGACCAAGCGGGCACAACGGTGCGGCCGCGCATCTCACTCGTGGTACACTTATCGCTAGACTGGATAAAGTCGCACAAACCGTATCCGTTTACCAAATTTTTGGTAGAGATAAGACCCGTGGTATAGGAGCACCATGTTGATGGAAACGACAGATATTAAATTTATTTTTGAAGAAAGAGCCGCCGATTCCCCTTTTGTCGAAACGATCTGGCGCACGCAAAGTGAACGCGCCGGCACTTTTACCTCTGCTGCTGTAAGCCACTGGGAGATGGTGGTGGCACACTACCAGGGCGAGACTAGCCTAACAGTGCGCGGGCCGGAAACGGAAGCAATGCCGGCCCTCTGTCCGGAAGGCACTGAATTTTTTGGCATTCAGTTTAAGTTGGGCACATTTATGCCCCATCTGCCTGTTAGCAACCTTGTGAATGACTCGCTTACATTGCCCCAAGCGGCGCGCAAATCCTTCTGGCTGTACAGCAATGCCTGGCAATTTCCCAACTATGAAAATGTAGAGAATTTTGTTGATCGGATGGCGCGCGATGGTCTGCTGGTGTACGAGCCAATTGTGGAGACTGTGTTACAGAATCAAGGCCAGGAACTATCCTTACGCTCGATCCAGCGCCGTTTTTTGCGCGCCACCGGGCTGACCCACGGCACCGTTCAGCAAATCGAACGTGCGCGCCAGGCCGCTAAACTCCTCGCCCAGGGCGTATCGATCCTCGACACGGTGGACCTGGCCGGTTATGCCGATCAGCCCCATCTGACTCGATCACTCAAGCGCTTCATGGGCCAAACGCCGGCCCAGATTTTGCGTGAAAATGGCTTTGCGTAGTCGTCGTTTTTGTTCGCCCTGTCCCATTGGGACACTTTACCTGAGGGAAAAATCATGTGCCGCAATATCAAACCCTTATTTAATTTTGAGCCGCCGGCCAGTGAAACAGAGATCTACGGCGCCGCGCTCCAATACGTGCGCAAAGTGAGCGGCGCCAGCAAGCCATCGCAGGCCAACCAAGCCGCGCTTGATCAAGCCGTGGCAGAAGTCGCGGCGATTACCCAGAAATTGCTCGACGTGCTCGTAACCAATACGCCAGCCCGCGATCGGGAGATCGAAGCGATTAAGGCTAAGGCGCGTTCCGCCGTGCGCTTCGGGCAAACGGCAGGTTAGCTGATGCCGGCTACTGCGTCGATTCGGCTGCGTTTATCACTGTATAGACAGCATGTCTGATCGAATTTGGGTGGAGCAGATCTGCCAGCGGTGTAAGGGTTGTCTGCCAGTAGTCGCCGACGCTATCTACATTGCTGCTGTGGTGGATTGGATAGATGGCAACAATCAACAACGCATGCTTGGCCCAATCCACCAGCAGCGAGACTTGGATGAGGCCGAGCATCGTTTTGAGGGCAGGCGCAACCGAAGTACGCCAGAGGATGAGCAATTCGTCTACCCTGCCCGTCTGGATGATGGCGGTGATAACCACCGCCACCGTTTTTTCCTCTGTTTGTAGATTTGCGCCGATAAAGGCAAATAATCCTTCCACGCTGGCAAAGTGCTGCTGCTCACCGCTCTGTACACTTTCCAATGCTGCCCGCCAAACCATCCGCCCTTGGCTGGTTTCCCCCCATAGACGTACAAGGTAAGAGAGATACGGACGGCTCTGTGGCAGCATAGAAAAGTTTTATTCCTCCTAATTGGCCGGTTACGGTTGCTTGCGCAAGGCCGTGAGCGTCTCTGCAATCCCTGCTTCCTGGCTATACATAAGATCGACGATCTTGCAGTTTTCATCAAAGGTTACGGTATACTTGCCATTCACTTCTGTGACGGGTAAGAACCAGGGCTCCCCGGTTAACAATGGGGTGGAAAGGGTGCTGCTCACTGCTAATGTTGGGCCAGAGATGGCAATGCTCGACTCATCCAGCGTCTTGCTGAGCGAGATCTCGATAAAATAATCGATGACAGCTTTGAACTCCTCTAGATTATTGAGCACAAGCGGCGGGTCACTTGTATAGGTTTCCGTGGCCGGATCAAGCTGCGGAATCATTTCAAACTCAAAGTGAGCATTTTTCGCATAAGGCCAGGCCGCTAGCGCCTTATCACCTTCATTGATGCCGCTAACATAGCTCTGCAAGACACCCAACTTGTAATCATCGGCACAGGTGCTTGCCATGGCTTCGGCGGCGGCAGGAAGTGCCGCCATCGTTTCCTCGGTATACTTCCAGTCCAGGTGGGCAATCTTGCAATCAACCACCTCCATCGTAAAGATCAGGTCTAGTTCCGTGGCCGGGATAGCATGGGCGAAGAAAAAAGGCGTACCGACCACGCCAGGCGCAGTCACTGTATTGCCCTGTACCACTGGATCGTGAATGGTGTTGGTCAGGTGCGCACCTTCAACGAACCATTGTACAATGCCCAGAATCTCAGCCTCTCCATTAAATTCGACATCGTACATGGAATATTCGCCCGTTGCCATATCGAGCACGGGGCCACCAGTGCCGGTTAATTGGGCGTCGGGTAGAAACAAGGCAACCGCGGCTTCGGGATCTTTGTCCCGGTAACTGTCCACATAGGTTTGGAGTAGGGCGATTTTGGCAGCATCGGTGCACGCTGAGTCCGTACTTGCTTGTTCGGGCTGAATCGGCTGACAAGCACTCAAGAGTAAGACAATAGGCAGGGCAACGGCAAGCAACTTGTGTCGGATGTAATAAACCATAGCTCTTTCTCCTTGATTGATATCTTTTGAGGTTTTACAGGTTGACAACCCCTTGCGCTCTAGTATAACAATCGAGCGGAGCGAAAACGGAGCGAAAATAGAGCTAACTTATTTTGCCATTGACAGCACACACGGGTGGGCATATACTACGCAAACAATGTCTATCACATTGGGTGTCCGCCGTTAATATAAATAAACTTTGGAGTAGGTTGCCATGCCCCAGCTATCCCTCTCCTTTCTTGGTTCTTTCGATGCGCGGCTGGAGAATAGATCACTTACTGGTTTTCGGTCAGATAAAGCGCGCGCCTTATTAGCTTATCTTGCCGTCGATAGCGATCGAACTCACACACGTTCAAAACTGGCAAGTTTGCTTTGGCCAGATGCAGCAGAAGCAACCGCCCTCACCTATCTGCGCCATGCAATGGCTAATCTGCACAAGGTGCTGGACGACCGCGCGATGCTCGTACCTTTTCTCCATACCCAGGGCGATCCGATCCATTTCAATATCCATAGCCCATCCTCTTGCGATGTTACCGCTTTTACAACGGTGCTTACAGAGTTGACGAGTCTCGGTGCGCCGCCGCTCACAACCAGCATAATCCAGACATTGCAGGATGCACTAGCGCTCTATCGAGGACCTTTTCTTGAGGGCTTTAGCCTGGCCGACAGTGATCGCTTTGAGGAATGGGTGTTGCTGCGCCGTGAGCAACTGCACCGCCTGGCGCTGTCTGGCTTAGATGCGCTGATTATCTACTATCAGGCGCAAGGTGCCGCAGCGCAGGCTTTGCCCTATGTGCAGCGGTATGTAGAACTGGAACCCACTAGCGAGCAAGGTCAGCGGCGGCTGATCGAAC
>JBBRVA010000869.1:0-3634 GCA_038247295.1 Caldilineales bacterium
CGGTTTCTAATGCGCGCTTTGCCACCTTTGTCGAAAGCAGCGGCTATGTGACCGAGGCCGAACGGTTCGGCTGGTCGTTTGTCTTTGTAAACTTTTTGCCTAAAGATTTTTCGCCCACCCGCGGCGTGGCCGCAGCACCTTGGTGGCGCCAAGTCTATGGTGCCGATTGGCAGCATCCAGAGGGCAAAGCGTCGCACATCAAGGACCGGCTGGAGCATCCGGTGCTGCATGTTTCGTGGCATGATGCGCGCGCCTACTGTTACTGGGCTGGGTTGCGTTTGCCCACCGAAGCTGAATGGGAATACGCGGCGCGCGGCGCGCTGGAGCAGCAGCGTTACCCGTGGGGCAACGAACGCGAGCCCAACCGGCAACATCGGATGAATGTGTGGCAGGGTAAGTTTCCGACTTTGAATTCAAAAGAAGATGGTTATGTCGGCACTGCACCTGTCAACGCCTTCCCGCCCAACAATTATGGCCTTTATAACATGACCGGTAATGTGTGGGAATGGTGTGCCGATTGGTTCAACCTCACCTACCATGTCAAGGGTCCGCGCCGCAACCCAAAAGGTCCGCCAGCGGGTACGCATAAAGTGATGCGCGGGGGATCGTACTTGTGTCATGAATCCTATTGTTTTCGCTATCGTGTCGCCGCACGCAGCGCAAACACGCCGGACAGTTCGACCGGCAACCTGGGCTTTCGCTGTGCAAGGAATGCAAATACAGGACGCGGATGAACGCGGATCAGCTTATTTTATCGTCTTACCAAATAGCTTTGCTAATTGGGGGATTGTGATTTTTAGACAATTGCAAAATCGAAATGATCCACGAAGCACACGAAGAAACACAAATTTAGCTTGTTTCGTGTTTCTTCGTGTGCTTCGTGGATCATGATTGCTTTGAAATGGCTTTAGGCAAAATCCGCGCTCATCCGCGTTTATCCGCGTCCAAATCTAGAATTGCTGGTTCATGCCCCGGTTTGACTTTACCTGGATTCTGACCTACAATCGCTATCCAATTAGTCTGACATTTCAGTTCAACATTAGCTTAATTTTCCCCTTTTGAGGTATGCATCCCATGTTGCCGTCATCCATGTTGGCTGTCTCATCACGCCGCCGCGTGGAGGCCGATTCGCTGAATGGCGTCGCCTATCAAACAATTAAAGAGCAGATTGTTTCCCTGCAACTGCCACCCGCCTCCTTGGTAGACGAAGCGAGGTTGGCCGAAGAGTTGGGGCTCGGTCTAACCCCAGTGCGCCAGGCGCTGCGCCGATTGGCGCTGGAAAATCTCGTGGTCATCCTACCCCGCCGCGGCACGATTGTCGCCGATCTGAATTTCTCTGACTTGCAAAAGATCTTCGAGATGCGCATTGACCTCGAGGCCTTGGCCGCTGATCTAGCGGCCCAACGCGCTACTGCCGATCAATTGGCCGCCATCGAGTGTTTGTTGAGCACCACGGAAGCCCTGCTTGCAGCCGGCGATAATCGCCAATTGATCGAACTGGATCGTGCGCTGCACACCTTGATTGCACGCGCAGCGCACAATGAATTTCTAGAACAGACGCTTGATTGGCTCTACGGGCACGTGCTGCGTTTATGGAATATTTCTCTCCACCATATGAACATCTTGCGCGCACCAATCGACGAACATCAAGCCATTTTTGACGCCATTCGCACCCGCGATGGCGCCCAGGCTGCCACATTGATGCGCGCCCATGTGTGCCGTTTTCAAGAAGAATTTAATCAAACCGTTTTGGCCCGTTGAGATAAAAGGTAATTGGGTAATTGGTAATTAGGCAGTGGACGCTTTTCCTCACTTACCAATTACTACTGACCAATCACCCAATCAAAAATTCTGGAAAAGGAGATCCTATGACCGACGTAAAAGCGCCTGTCGCCACCGAACGGCGGCGTGAACGGCGTGATCGCCAGCGCGACGCCGCCGCGCTGCCCCCGATGGAACAGATTACCCATCATGTGCCGCGCTACAATCTGTTGGACGAAGCCGCCATCCAACGCATTCACGATGCATCGATGCGCATCCTGAGCGAGTTGGGTATCGATTTTTATGATGCGGAGGTGCGCAGCATTCTGGCCGCGCACGGGGTGCGTATCGAAGGCGACACGGCCTTTTTCACCGAAGCACAAATATTGGAGCATATTTCCAAAGCGCCTGCCGAATTTACGCAACTGGCGCGCAACCCAGCCAATAATGTGGTCATCGGCGGCAAGCGCTCGGTCTTTGCCCCAGTCTACGGGCCGCCCTTTGTGCTGGATCTGGACAAGGGTCGCCGCGAGGCAAAACTGGAAGACTTTCACAATTTCGTCAAGATGACCTACATGTGCCCCTACTTGCACCATTCTGGCGGTACGGTGGTAGAGCCAACCGACGAACCGGTCTCCACCCGCCATTTGGACATGCTCTTTGCGCATATTAAATATAGCGACAAAGCGTTTATGGGCTCGGTGACAGCCGGCGAAAATGCCGAAGATAGTGTCCGCATGGCCGAAATCGTTTTTGGCGAGCGTATGCGTGGCCCAGACCCCGTCTTGCTCTCGCTGATCAATGTGAGCAGCCCACGCCGCTACGATGAACGCATGTTGGACAGCATCAAGGTCTATGCGAAGGCAGGGCAAGCGCTGCTGATCACACCCTTTTTGATGAGCGGTGCGATGTCACCGGTGAGCGTGGCCGGTACGTTGGCGCTGCAAAATGCCGAAGCGTTGGCGGGGATTGCCCTGTGCCAGATGATCACGCCGGGATTACCGATTGTCTACGGGTCGTTTATGACCAATATCGATCTACAAAGCGGCGCTCCCGTTTTTGGATCACCGGAAAGCCAACTGGCGCTCTTCGCTGGCGCACAAATGGCGGCGCGCTACAAACTACCTTTCCGTTCGGGCGGCACCTTTTGCAGCACCAAGATCGAAGACGCCCAGGCTGGCTACGAATCGATCCAGGTGATGCTGCCGGCGGTGATGGCACAGGTCAACTTTATTTTACATGCAGCTGGCTGGCTGGAAAATGGGCTGGTAGCCGGCTACGAAAAATTTGTGATCGATTGCGAATTATTGGGCATGTATCATGTCTGGAGCAAGGGCATCGACCTGTCGGAAGAAGCCTTTGCCTTCGACGCCATGCAAGAAGTGCCAGCGGGCGGCCACTTTCTGGGCACCGGCCATACGATGCGCCACTTCCGCACCGCTTTCTATCGCACCGAACTCTTCGATTATAATTCAGCCGAGCAGTGGGTGATCGATGGGGCGCTGGACACGCGCCAACGCGCGAACAAGAAATGGAAGAAGCTGCTGGCCGACTATCAGCCGCCGGCGCTTGATGCGGCGGTCGAGGCGGAGCTGCTCGAATTTATCAAACAGCGCAAACGGCAGCATGGTTATCGAGACCATTCGGCTCGCTAACGAACGGAGAAAACATGCTACAAACAATCGAAGCTATTATCGATGAACAAGGTGTTGTAAAGCTTTTAGAGCCAGTCCAGTTTTCAAGAACAAGACGCGCATTGGTTACGATCCTGGAAGATGAGCCGATAGAAGCGGTGGCGGAGACGGCCTTACTTAGTGAAGTAGCCCTCACCGAAGACTGGAATCGACCAGAAGAGGATGAGGCATGGTCACAC
>JBBRVA010000870.1:0-3630 GCA_038247295.1 Caldilineales bacterium
TGAATCAGTAGGACAGTAGAACAGTGTTTGTACTGTCTCACTGTCCTACTGATTCACTACTGATTCACTACTGATTCACTACTGATTCACTACTGATTCACCGGAGAATAGTATGGTTATTTCCGCCCAAGTGTACTAGTGTCTCACGCAAAGGGCGCAAAGAATTTCGCTTTTCCTTTGCGTCTTTGCGTGAAATGAGCTTGCTTGAAAACCTAAGTCACCACTCTGCGCTCAGCAAAGCCGCGAGATCGTCCGGTGTCGTCGTGCCGCGTATGCGCACCCGTTGCAGTTCGAAAAGTTCATCGCTCCGTTGGACAACCCCTTGCTCGGTTGTAATGCCGGCCCAGTAATTGGCGCTGTGCGCAATATCGATCGTGGCCTGGTCGTATTCGCCCGCTGGGTATGAGATAAAACGAGGGCGTACCCCCAGTTCATACTCAAGCGTCTCCAGACTGCCCAAAATTTGCCAGATCAGATAATCGTTGTCCCGTTTACGCAGCGTGGCGTGGTTACGACTGTGTGACTCAATCGACATCCCCGCCGCCAACATCTCGCGTGCCATATCCCAAGCAAGGTACTCTGGACGCGCTTCGTCGATAAAATCGGTGACAACAAAGAAAGTGGCGCGCATCTGGTGTTCAACCAACAGCGGAAAGGCATTTTCATAATTGTCACGGTAACCATCATCAAAGGTAAGAATGATCGGCTTGTCTGGCAATGGCGCGCCTTGTGTCAGATGAGCAACCAACTCGTAAAAGCTGATCGTGGTGTAGCCTTCGGCCTGGATCCGATCTAGATGGGCGGCGAAAAGGTCGGGCGCCACCGAAAGATCGAGGCGGTAACGGTCGGCGCCTTCCGGTGGCACGCTTAGATAATGGTACATCAAGATTGGCACCCGCGCGGTGCGCAAGTCGCCATCGGGCGTAGGTTCCAAGGTCGGTGTTGGTGTTGGCAGGACAATGGGTGTTGGTGTGAGGGTGGCTGTGGCGGCTTCGTCTTCGCTATTTTCTGAAGCGTCGAGCGGTGGCATGATGGCGACCAAGGCCGTGGCCGTGATCCAGGGCGTAGCATCCACCATAACCGGCATCAGTAATGGCTCGGTGATAGACAGCGTAACCGTAGTAGAGAGTAAGTTCACCAACGTCGCGACTGAATCTGGTGTCGCCAGTGGCGATGCGATGCGCGGGACAGGCGTTGCTGTTGGTGATGGTGTTGCCGTTGGCAACGCTGTTACTGTAGCCCGTGGTCGCCTTGTGACCGTTGCCGTTGCCGTTTTCGCCAGCGGTTGTGGTTGGGTAGTTAGGGGCAGCGAGACTTCTGAGACGGAGGTCAGTAAACCGCTAGTTGGCATTGGCAAATTTTCTTGCACGTCTAAATTGCTTTCAACAGCACTAGAACCGCAGCCAGCCAGAAACAGAAGCAGCATGATAATTGCAAACAGTCGGGCCCCGTTTGAGGGCCAAGCAGGTGAGACCTCATTCATAAATATTTGCGTTCTATCTATAGCTTTTTCAAAAGACTAAAAAAGGAAAACTTTAAAAATCGATGTAGATCAAGGAGCATATTACTTTGCATAAAAAATTGCACACAAATTTTCTAACAGTTGTAATTTAAGTGCTTTTTCCAAAGACAACCTTAAGATTTACTTTAGTTCATAAAAAATGATGATGGACCGTGACAACTGTTTTTTACTAATTAGCAGACAACCTGACAAACCTAGATTAACAATTTCTCTTAACATGGTTAACTACATCTGTATTACCACCTAAATGAGTTTTTATCAAACTAAAATTAGCATGCAAATGCAAGTATATTGCAAGCTAATTAAATCTAAATTTACGTCATGCTTTTATTCATGAACTTACATTTCAATCTTTCTGAGTTGACAAACAAGATTGAACATTATATACTTTACAAATAATGTAGCCAGATATTCTGTGAATATCTACTATGCTTTACAGCTCCAGTACAGAGCTTTACGCGCTTTTCTAACCATTTGTAAGTTAGAGATGAAGTATAAATTGTAAGCATAAAGTCCAATTATATATGGATAACTAAGTATATATTACAAATAGACCGTACAACAATGTGCGGTATACCAATCTCTCGTTACAAAAAATGCCAATAAAGAGTAATTAAGATCCACCATACTATAGACACTATGCACCACATAGGTTCGTTTCGATTCAATAGAAACAGGGGACTCCATGTACAGAGAAAAAATTCGCGAATATTATGATCACTTGAGCCGTAGCTATCGCAAAGTTGCGGACTATATCATGAGCAATTATTACGAAGTTTCGTTTATGACCGCCGCGCAACTTGCCTATGCCGTCGGTGTGGACACGACAACGGTTGTACGCTTTTCGCAACGGCTTGGCTACAATGGCTATCCGGATTTGCTGCATGATATTCGTGAACAAGTCAAATCTGAAATTTATGCCGCTTATGAACCAAAAGAGCTATCACCCACCGATCCAGCCGGCGCCTTTCATGATCGGGCTAAACAAGAGCAACATAACCTAAAGCAAATGCTCACCCACAATCCACCCGAACATATTGACAGCATTGCGGCTATGTTTGAAAAAGCCAAATATGTTGTGCTGCTTGCCGAAGGTTACGCAGAAGCAGTTGCCGAGTTGACGGCGCAACAACTGCGCCACCGTGGCATCCCAGCCGAAGCAGTAGTAGACGATCCAGTCAAGCGAGCCGGTACGCTGATGAACTTAGGCAATGGCACGTTGGTCATCGGGATCAGCGCCACCGAATATGGCACCAGCGTCGCGCGTGCGCTTGAATATGCGCGCGCCAAAGGTTGTGCTACCCTGGGCGTTGTCGGCTCACTAGCCAGCCCAGTGAATCGCATGTCCGACAAAGTTGTCTTCGCCCCCACCGACGCGGCCGGCCCATTACCGAGTATTGTGGCATTGGTTGCAGCCTTGGCAGCACTTGTCCAGATTGCCAGCAAAGACAACCCGCTCTCGGTTGAACGCCATGTAGACACGTTCAAGCAGGCCTATCAATTCCTCACCCAACCGGAAAGCGCCCCTCCTGTCGACCTGATGGACGAAGAGATCCGGAATTAGAAAACGGGAAACGGGAAACTAAATCGCCGAAGCAAGATTACCGCGTATCCTGTTTCCCGTTTCCCGTTTCCCAACCAGCCTTTTGCCCCAAAGTTCCTACGGCAAGAAAAGCAAGAATATAGCCCAAGTAATTTTCATTGAGAAAGCGGCTGCCATAGAAAAAGGCAAACAAGAAAACGGCGTAATGCCAACAACTATTGGCCAAGGTATTCGCTTGCTTTTGGCGGTAGAGAAACCAGAGCAAAAGCGGCAGCGCCAGGACCAGTTCCAATCCCCAAAACGGCCACTGGGCAAAACGATCTGTCACAAGCCCCAGCGCGAGGACAAAATTGCTGGCCCCCCAGCCCCAAATCTGATACCCAGTCTCACCCTGACCATTGCTCCAACGCCACACATCGTCATATAAGGCAGAAGCATCCCAAACCAGATAGGGCAATATAAGCAGAGCGAAAGCCGCCACCGCAGGCCAGACGCGCCGAAACAGGCTCAGCAGCAGGCTTGGCAGGCTGCGCCACTCCAGCCTTTCCCCTTGGAGCAAGAGTAA
>JBBRVA010000871.1:0-3628 GCA_038247295.1 Caldilineales bacterium
ACGTTGGTGGCAAATTTACAACGGCGCCGGCAATGCTCCTGCTCGCTATATTGCGCGGCTGGATACGCAGACCGATACGTGGTCGACGCTGGGCGACGGTGTCAAGTGGTACAACGACATCTATACCGCGGTCTCCAGTGTCGCGGCCTCTGCCCAAG
Organism: Caldilineales bacterium; assembly: GCA_038247295.1. Taxonomy (GTDB): domain Bacteria; phylum Chloroflexota; class Anaerolineae; order Caldilineales; family Caldilineaceae; genus JAPLGZ01. Next base: position 159 of record JBBRVA010000871.1, read on the forward strand.
GCGTCTATATTGGTGGCGATTTTGACAAGGCGGGCAGTCTAGCGGCAGCGGGGTTTGCTTTCTGGGCGGAAGCGCTCACCGGCGCGGGCAATGTCACTCCGGCCACGGGTGGGATCGTAACCGGCGGTGATGGGATCAAAATTAACTTTCCGGCTGGCGCTGTAACCGAAGATAGCATGATCTCGTTGGCCACGTTGCCTGGACCAGTCGATGGTTTGCCGAACGATCAGAAGGCGCTCTACGGCTTTTCTGGGGTACGGCGACCACGTTAAACGGGCAATCGATCACACAGTTCGCCAAGCCCTATACGCTGCAAGTGCCCTATACGGATGCACAACTGGCTGCGGCGGGCATCACCGACCCGGCGCAATTGAACTTGGCCTTCTGGAACGGCAATGCCTGGGTGGCGATGTTGCCTTGCGCTGGGTGCAACGTAGACACAGCCAACAAGCTGATCACCGTGGTGGCCGATCACTTTACGGATTTTGCGCTGATCGGCAAAGTGGTGAACACCGACCCTGGCGAAAACCCTGCTGTCCAGCTCTTCTTGCCGCTGGTCGTGCGTTAAATCGGCGGCCAACAGGCTGGGTAATAAGCTGACAAGATGACATGATGAATGGATGACAGAGGGGCGCGCCCTGTCATCCCTTCATCATGTCATCTTGCCATTTGTCATCTTGCCATTTCACCATCCAATCGGAACCTAAATTACGATTGAAAGCATTTTGTAAGCCAAATAGTACTAAAGATGGATAGACAAAACGTTTAAAAAGAAGACAATAGAGAAGTGGATTAGCCTAATTTAGTGGCGCCTGACTTAATGCAGAATGCATTCTGGGATAGCCATTTCCAACCACCTCAAAGTAAATAGCCTGAAATCAGGTTATGCGCCGTTTAGGAGAAGAAAATGGATTACCAACAGATTGAACTGGTGCAAAAAAGTTCTGCCACGTTACGCCCAGTTGCCAAATCAATCAACGATCTCTTTTATGTGCGTTTGCATGAACTAGACCCCAAACTCTCACCAATCTTCCGAGGGTTTATGGTGACGCAAGATGCCCATTTTATTAATATTCTGACCTTGATGGTGAGTGGCCTGGCGCGTCCAGAGGTCGCCAAAGCCATTTCTGACCATCTAGGGCGGCGGCACTTGGGCTATGGCATTAAGGATGATCAATATGATGCGTTTTGCAAAGCGCTCGTGCGCACCCTCGCCTATGGCTTGGGCGAAGATTTTACGCCCGAGGTCAAAGCCGCGTGGGTAGCTGCGTTCAATCTGTTGGTACACTTGACCAAAGAGGCCGCGGCAAAGGTGGAAATGGCTTATTGCCATTAACCTTGAACATATACTTGAACATATAAATCTCATGACAATCCCTTTAACCTGGCTAAACTAAAAATGTAACGCAAAGACGCCAGGTTGCAAAGACGCAAAGTTTTTCTCGGTGCCTTTTGCAACCTGGCGTCGTTGTGTGGCGTTTTCCCCACAATCAACCCCCTTTACCTCACAACTAGACTTTAGATAGATGACACTTCACCCTATTCAAGCGTATACTAGATGAAGTGAAGTCGGCGCGCGTCGACGGGGCGCCTGCAACTTTAGGGTGACTGACGACGTAAAGATAGAAATCATCTGAAAATGTAGCCAAAAGAAAATGGCCCATCTGTGCAAAGTATACAAACCGGTGTTTTGCCTTTGTGAAAAACAATGGGTTTGCCCACGTTCGGCTGATGAGCGAAGAAAATTTGCCCACCGGTAGGATGGACCCAGGTCGACGATTGCATGCATACTATAAAACTGTAAAATTTATATAAAAAGGGAGTAAGCCATGGAACAAGCCATCATTTCTGCGCGTCAAATCCACAAGACGTTCCGCAATGGCAATATCGAAGTCCACGCCCTGCGCGGTGTGGACTTAACCGTCGCTACCGGCGAAATGGTCGCCATTATGGGTCCTTCGGGCTGTGGCAAGACCACACTGCTCAACTGTCTCTCTGGGCTAGACGACTTTGACTCGGGCGAGGTCGTGATCGAGGGCGTGGATCTGCGCGCCATGAATGACCGCAAGCGCACCACCTATCGCGCCCAACGGATGGGTTTTATCTTTCAGACCTTTAATCTGCTGCCCGTGATTACGGCGGTAGAAAATGTCGAGTTGCCGCTGCTGGTGGGGGGCGTCAAACTGGCCGAAGCGCGCCGGCGCGCCGTGGCCGCGCTTGATCAGGTGGGGCTTTCGGACCGCGGCCATCACCGCCCTGCCGAGCTTTCCGGTGGCCAGCGCCAGCGCGTGACCATTGCGCGCGCCCTGGTTAATAATCCGGCGATAGTCTGGGCCGATGAGCCAACTGGTAACCTGGATAGTAAGGCGGCCAATGACATCCTCACCGTGATGCGCCAACTGAACAAGGAGCGTGGCCAGACCCTGGTGATCGTCACCCACGATCTGCACATCGGCGAACTGTGTGACCGTATCGTGCGCATGCAAGATGGCCAGATCATCGATGAGGGTCGTGGGACTAAGCCGTCCGAGGGTGAGTTAGAGGCGCTGTTGGCGGGGTAATGGGTAAGTCGTAAATGGTAAATAGTAAGTAGTAAATGGTAACGTTCATCACTTGCCCCCCACGTGACATTGACTTATCAATTACCACTTACCAATTACCGCTTACCACTTACCACTTACCACTTACTCATCAACCTCACAGGAGCTTTCATTATGCAAAATATAAACAATAACATCGTCACCGGCCTGGTCATTATCGTCGCCGCCCTACTCCTTTACCTGCTCTTCTTGGCGCTGCGTAAACCAGTGCTGGCCAAACTGGGTGTGCGCAACATTCCGCGCCGGCCCACGCAATCGATCCTGATTGTGATCGGTTTGACCCTGAGCACGATTATCATTGTCAGTGCGTTGAGCATTGGTGACACACTTAGTTATTCGGTGCAACGGCATGCGATCGAGGCGTACGGCGCAATCGACGAGATCATCGCACCGCCGATCCTCTCGCAACTGGCCAGCCTGGCGGACAACCCGAACGTGGATAGCACCGCGACAACCACTAACACAACCCAGGCCGAGCTCGAACAATTGATGGCCGGCGGCCTGACCAGTGTCCTGACCATTCTCGAAGGTGGGTTACCTGGTATCAGCACCGCGCGCTACGAACAATTGCGTGCCGAAGCGGCCGAAGAGCCATTGATCGACGCCGTCGCTTCTTCGATCCTTTTTCCCACCATTATCCGCAACGTGAGCACCGGTCAGGGCGAACCGTTGGGTATCGTCTTTGCGGTGGATGCCGATTACGACCAGCAATTTGGGCTGACCAACGTTGAGGGCGAGCCAGTGCAGATGGAAAGTTTGCAGCCAGGGGTTGGCAACATCTTCAAACAGGCGTCGAACTTGTTTGCGCTAGCGCAAAGCACCGGGGCCAATTTATTGGGTGATAATTTCAGCATCTCGGACGCGGCGCTG
>JBBRVA010000872.1:0-3599 GCA_038247295.1 Caldilineales bacterium
ACTACTTATACGTGGCCAGTGCCAGGCACCTGCGTCGACCTAACCACCTCCGGCTCTCCCACCGTGGCGCGGATCAGGGCGTCGTAGCGGCGGGCGACGGCCTGGCGCGAGTGGTTGGCGACGACGTAGGCACGGCCCTGCGCCCCCTTGTCGCCCAAACTGGCGCGCTGCGCATAGGTTTCTTCGATGGCGTTGGCCAGCGCCGTGGCGTCATCGGGCGGCACGGTCCAGCCGGCGTGGGCCGCATCCACCACCCAAGCCAGTTCGGAATCGGCGTCGGCAGAGGCGATGACGGGGCGGCCGGCGGCCATGATCGTGTAGATCTTGGAGGGGAAGGTCTCTTGGGCGGTGCCGCGCTTGAGCGGCACGAGGCAGAGATCGCTGGCGGCGTAAATTTGCGGCACGACCGAGCGCGGCTGATAGGGCAGCAAGACCACGTTGTGTAACTGGTGCAGCTTTAATTGTTCTTCCAGCCAGCCGCGGCGCGTGCCATCGCCCACGATCACAAAGCGCAGATCCGGCAGATGGGTGAGCTGGCGCGCGGCCTCGATGATAATCTCGAAGCCCTGGGTTAGGCCGATGTTGCCGGCGTAGAGCACGACAAACCTGTCCGCCAGACCGTGGGCGTGGGCAAAGGCGTTGGCCTTGCCGCCCGGCTGCATAAAGTCCGTATCGACAAAGTTGGGGATCATGCTCAACTGCGCAGCGGGCACCCCTTTGGCCAGCAAGCGGCGCCGAAACCATTCCGAGATCACGGTGATCGAGTGGGCGCGGCGGTAGATAAAACGCTCCATCATTTCGAAAGCGCGGATCAGCCAGCGGTTGCGCAGTACGCCCAGGCTCACGGCCACATCCGGATAGATCTCTTGCACGTTGTAGACAAAGGGCACGCGGCGCAGCACGCCTAGAATCCAGGCGCTGAGACCAATCGTGAGCGGCGGCGAAGGCACGAGTAACACGTCGTAATTGCCCACAACGGTGAGCCCGGCCAGCGTGCTGATGGCGTGGAAGCGCAGATAGTCCAACAGGCGCGCCCCGACGCGGTCGCCTTTGACCGGAATCGCAGCGTGATAGACTTTGATGCCCTGGCAATCGCTCGTATAGAGCAAACCAACCCAGCGCCGGCTTAAGGGTTGGCGGGCGCGCGCTTCCGGCTCCACATTGTAATGCGGCGTGGTTGTGAGCACGGTGACCTGGTGGCCCAACGCCTGCAATTCGAGCGCCAGTTCGGTCATCAACACGGCGGTCGAGACGCCGTCGGGGGCGAAGACAAGGGTAAGGAGTAAAATTTTGCCATAAGTTTAACCGGTTAATTTTTTTTGTACGCGGATTTTCGCGGATGAACGCGGATTTTTAGGGCGTTTTATAAAGAAATCCGCGCCCAATGGCACCCGATCGGCGAAAATCCGCGTACAAATTCTCTTTTATTCGTATTTGAACAACCTTCCTGGCAGTAAGGGCAGCTTCCAGGAAGGGGGTGGCGACGCCGGTTGTTTGGATCAACGTGAGGGATCGACGTCCTTCCAGGAAGACAAGGCTTGTTCGTTCCGCTCCGGAACCCCCACCCCGCAGACAAGGGTGTTTCGCTTAGTGAGCGGTCGGGCATACGCTTCCCGGCAGGGGTTGTTCGCGACTCCTTAGCTCGACGCTGGGATGATGTAAATTAAACCAATCGTCGTCACCATCCAAAGCAGACTGGTGGCCAGCAGCTGCCGATCTTTGAGCAGCAGTTCATCGGGCGCACCGCCCCGGTTTTCGACGTGGATCAGATAGAGATAGCGGACGATGAAGTAGAAAACAAAGGGTACCGTAAAGAGCATACGCCCATCGTGCATCACCGCCGTCTTGGCCGCGAACGTATAGAAAGGGTAGGCGACCAAGGTGGTGGCTGTCACCAGACCGATAATCTGATCGCCAGCGCATCCAGCTTGGTCCGTTCCAACACCCCAATCGCTTGATCCGGTGTGCAGCCAGTCGACGGCATTCAAGATCTGCCGGCTGATGGATTGGCTGAAATTGTTGAGTATGTCTATTTTTTGCGCAAACGGGTAACGGCCCCCGATGCTTTGCGCGCCGAACAATATGCCCTGTTGTTACACCAATATCTGCGCCAGCTGAACCGGGCGGAAGCTGAACACCTGGCAATGGAATTTGTTGACGATGAGCAGCACGACCCACCTGCGTGATTACCGCTACTTTATTTCTTCTCACTCCACCGGTGAAAGATTTGCTTGCTGTAGTTACGAATTCAAAAAAAGCTCGTCACCGTGTGATCGATTTCGGCGTCGGCATACGCAAAGTCAGCAACCAACTCGGCTTCCTCGGCAATTTCCTGTGGCGTGCGACTGGTGTAATACACTTCATACGCCTGACGCAGGAAAACCGGGTTTTCAATCGCCTCCAGTTGGGCCATATAGGCCGTTTTATCGACGAAATAACCGTGCTTATGGACAATGGCCGCATAGTTCGATTCGCCGTAGATCACGCGCTTGGGCATGGCCGAAGCTCCTTTATTAAACTAACCATTCCCCATTGAATCTACTTTTACGCCGCTACCTCTGCCCAGACCAAGCGCTCGAAACCCAGGGCGACCACTGCATAGGTGTGCAGCCGCAGGACTGCACCATATTGCTGGGTGAGTGTGGCGCGATAAGTTTGCAGTTGTGTGTGCGCTTCCGTTAGTTTGGTTTGGACGGCGGGCAGCATTTTGATCTCATCCGTGCTCATCTGGCGTAGCTCAAGGCCGTTTTTGCCCAGCGCGTTGAGTTTTATATATTTAAACTCGATCAGAATATCGAGCAATTTGTATTGGCGCATGTCGGGCCGCAACAACAGCAGCAGATCGCCATAGGTGCGGTCGAGGGTCGGCTCCGAATCGACAATAAAAAAGTGATCCTCGAAGAGCAGAGCCAGAAAGACCATTTTGATCGTCAACTCGTTGGCGCTCAAATCGGGTGCCCCTGGGCGCGATTATCGAGCGTGCGCAGAATCTTCTGTTCGACAAAGCTGCACAGCGGCTCGATCGCCCCGCGTTGGTAGAGGGCGCGGGCGGCCAATTGCCCGGCATCTTGATCGCGCACGCTGGGCAGCAACAATTCCGCCAGCCGTTCGGCATACAGCCGGCGTATCACCAAGTTTGGAATACGCAGCGTGATCTCGCCCAGCTCATTGCGCCCGGTGAGGGTGAGCACGCCCAGATAGTAGAGTAAGGCGATCAGTGCTTCGCGATTCTGCTCGCTTGCCACCATTTCCGCCACCCCAAAGCGCTGGGCCAAGGTCGCCACCGTCAGCGGTGTTTGTTCGTTCAAGGCCGCTGCAATCAGGGCTTCCGCCCCTTGCACCCGGGCAATATAGAGGAGCCGGTTGCGATCCGGCGCCAGATTGCTGTCTAGCATTTCTTCGGGATACTGGCAACGTTTTTGAAAGGCGCCGAGAAAATAAAGGACAAGCGTTGGGTTGTAGATTGGTTCATAGCGGGCCGGGTTGAAACAATAGCCATTGTAGAGGGTGCGTAGCATGGTTAACGCTTCTGTCACTTGAGCAGCGCTGAAGTGGCAACCGGCGGCTACTTGTTGCAACACCGCGGTCACTTCTGCTTC
>JBBRVA010000873.1:0-3597 GCA_038247295.1 Caldilineales bacterium
TAACTCCGCGTCGCCGATAAAGCCGCGTGTATCGGCATTCAGCGGCATGTGCAGCGTAACAATGTCGGCTTGGCGCAGCAATTCCTCTAGCGTTACACTTAGCACACCTAATTCAGCTTCGAGGCTGGTGGCAACAGGGTAGGCATCGTAATAGATCACTTCGGCCCCAAAGGCGCGCAACAAGCGCGCCACCCGTTGACCAATCTTCCCCAAGCCGACAATACCAACCCGCTTGCCATCAATTGTATAGGTCGTCGCGCCAGAATCGATCGCATACCAGCGGTTGGCGCGCACATTGCGGTCCATCTCCACCATGCGGCGGTAAAAGCCGAGGATTAATGCCAAGGTGTGCTCGGCCACATCCAGGGCATTGGCACCGCCATTGTTGGCGACGGGAATGCCCAGGGTGCGGCAAAGCGCCAAATCCATCCGGTCAAACCCGACGCTTACCAGTTGGATCAACTTGAGGTGAGGCGCGGCGCGCAGCACCTCTTCTGTGATGTGGCCGGGGAAGAGAATCAGGAAGTCGGCGTCGTGTAGCACTGCAATCTGCTCGGCGGCCGGCAGATCGAGCGGATAGATGGCAACCTGGAAATCCGCGGGGGCGTGCTGCGTCAGCAAGGCCGCGGTGGCGGGGGCAAGCGACGTAAAAAAGACGACTTTGGGCATGATGACCTCGTTTGGATGTGTGGAGGAGCGAATTATTTTTCTTGGTAGGCTATTATACCAATCGGTTGGCCGCTGGAAAATTAGATCTTCTAACAAACTTCTAATCCAATTTTGCGTCAAACACTTGACAAGTGTTGTGCACTATGTTAGGATCAGCCTGTTGGGGAGTAGCTGCCCGGAGCATCGGGTCGGGCCGTCGTCAACACGGAGCGTTCCTTGTGTTGATTGGATACAATCGAACGCAGGCACAAAAATGAAAGCTTCCGGCGGCCTGTAAGTGAATTATTCACGATCAGCAAGACCATCACGACAATTTTTTGCCGTGGGGCTTGCTTTTTTTATTCCCTACGGCCATTCACACAGGAATGTTACGGATGGATGGCATGCTTTGGGTATGGATTGGATTTAATGTTTTTGTGTTGGCCATGTTGGCCGTGGATTTGGGTATCTTTCACCGCGATGCCCATGCCGTTTCGGTCAAAGAGGCGACGATTTGGAGCGTGGTCTGGATTACGCTCTCACTCACCTTTAATGGCGTCATCTATCTCTTCTGGGATCGGATTTCTCCGAATAGCGCGCTCACCAATAGTGAAGCAGGTATCGCTTTTCTCACTGGCTATTTAATTGAGAAGGCGCTTAGCGTTGACAATATTTTTGTCTTCGTCCTCATCTTTACTTATTTTGCTGTGCCTGCGGTCTACCAACATCGGGTGCTCTTCTGGGGCATTATCGGCGCGCTGTTGATGCGTGGCGCCATGATCTTTCTGGGCGCGGCGCTGATCCACGAATTCCACTGGATTATTTATGTCTTCGGTGCCTTCTTGATCTTCACCGGTATCCGCATGGCGCTGCAACGTAGCGATGAGGAGATCGACCCGGAGAAAAATCCACTCGTGCGCTTGGTGGAACGTTTCTTTCCCATTGCGCGTAGTTATGTGGGCGATAAGTTCTTTGTGCGTCAGGCCGGCAAGCTGATGGTGACGCCTTTGTTCCTGGTCTTGATCATCGTCGAAACGACTGATTTAGTCTTTGCCGTTGACTCGATTCCGGCCATCTTTGCCGTAACGCAGGATCCGTTCATCGTCTATACGTCGAATGTCTTTGCGATTTTAGGCTTGCGGTCGCTCTACTTTGTGCTGGCCGGTGTAGTGCATAAATTCCACTACTTAAAATTGGGGTTATCGGTCGTGCTCGTCTTTGTCGGTGCCAAAATGTTGTTGACCGATACCGCCTATAAAATCCCTACGCCAATTTCGTTGGTGGTGGTGGCCTCGATTATTACCTTGGCCGTAGTTGCTTCGTTGATCCGGGCGCGCCGTTTGGAGGCCCAAGAGCTTATCGAGGCTGAACATGCCGCCGGTGCGCTCAAGGACGTCGAAGCCGCAAGCTAATCGAGTATTTTTACAATTAAATATGTTCGGTTGGGGAGTAGCTGGCCGCCTGGAGCGGCTCAAGCAGTCGTCATGACAAAGCGGTGTTAGAATGCACGCTTTCGGCTGTTTGTACGTGACCCTGTCACCACTAGCAAGACCACCACGCAAGCTTTGGATCAAAGTTTACGTTGGTGGTCTTGCTTTTTTGTTTTTTCATTTTTGCTCAATCTATCATCCATCACAAACGGAGTATCAAGCAATGAATAACTGGTATCAGCTAGAGTCAAACGCTGTCTTGGATCGCTTAAACACAAATGCAACCGCTGGCCTATCGACCACCGAAGCTGCCCGTCGTATGGCCGAACATGGCCCCAATGAACTAGTAGAACAGGGTGGGCGCACGGTCTGGCGCATCCTATGGGAACAATTGACGGCGACCATGGTGGTGATCTTGATTGTAGCCGCGCTGCTTTCTGGCGCGCTGGGCGCCTATAAGGACATGATTGCGATTGCGACGATTGTTCTGCTCTACGCACTGTTGGGTTTGATCCAGGAGTACCGCGCCGAAAAGGCGATGGCCGCGCTGAAGAAACTGGCCGTTCCCAGTGTCAAGGTTATTCTCATCGCGCGAACTGGTGCCAGGCGACATTGTACAGTTGGAGACCGGTAACCTGATCCCAGCCGATTGCCGGCTGGTCGAAAGTGTAAATCTGCGTATCCAAGAAGCGGCGCTCACCGGCGAGTCCGAACCGGTGGAAAAGACGACACGAGCGTTATTAGGCAATAGTCTGCCGCTGGGTGATCGGCGCAATATGGCCTACATGGGCACGGTGGTAACGATGGGACGTGGGTTGGCGCTGGTGGTGGCCACCGCCATGCAGACTGAACTGGGCGCAATTGCCAGTTTGATCCAGCAGGTCGGCCATGAACAGACGCCGCTGCAACGCCGCTTGGATCAATTGGGGCGCATGCTGGCGGTCGTCGGTGTGGCAATTGCCGGGATCATCTTTGGGCTGGGCATCTGGCGTAACGATGATCTGACGCATATGCTGCTCACCGCGGTGAGCGTAGCCGTGGCAATTGTGCCCGAAGGTTTGCCCGCCGTGGTGACCATTACGCTGGCCCTGGGCGCGCAACGGATGCTCAAGCGGCGGGCGCTGATTCGTAAATTACCCGCCGTCGAAACGCTCGGCTCGGTCACCGTGATCTGCTCGGATAAAACCGGTACCCTGACCGAAAACCGCATGACGGTGATCGTATTGGACATGGCCGGCCACGAAGTCAATATCACCGAAGCATTACGCGACGATTCTGCCTTGCTGACGAGCGCAGAACAGACGCCGGAACCATCCCCGTTCCCACTGCTCCTGATTGGTGGCGCGCTTTGCAACGACGCCCAAATGGCGGCGGATGCGACACCAGGCAATTTCCACACCTTGGGTGATCCCACCGAAGGCGCGCTCTTGGTAGCTGCTGCCCGTTTTGGCTTGTGGAAAAATCAACTCGAAACGAGTTTGCCGCGCTTGGTGGAGTTGCCCTTCGATTCTGAACGCAA
>JBBRVA010000874.1:0-3590 GCA_038247295.1 Caldilineales bacterium
CACTTTTTCGATATCAAAGACAATGATGTTTTCTGGGCGACTTCCGATATTGGCTGGGTGGTCGGCCACTCGTACATTGTCTATGCACCACTGGTGGAGGGCGTTACTTCGGTCTTTCGCGAGGGCGCGCCCGACTATCCAGACCCGGGCGTCGTCTGGCAACAGGTCGAGCGCCACGGCGTCAACGTGATGTTTACCGCGCCCACCGCCGTGCGTATGTTTATGAAATTTGGCGCCGAACACCCCAATCGTTACGACTTATCTAGCCTGCGTCTGCTCACGGTGGCCGGCGAACCGCTAAACCCAGAAGCGATGCGTTGGGCAACTGAACATCTGCTGGATGGCGGCCGGCGTGGCTTTGTAGCCGATAACTGGTGGCAGACCGAGTTGGGCGGGCCGACAATTGCGACGCCGCTGACGATGCCTGGCGTACCTGGTGCGGCAGGAGTGGCCCTCGCCGGCGTGGAAGCAGTTATCGTCAATGAATTGGGTGAAGAAGTGCCGCGCGGCAAGGGTGGTCTGTTAGCGCTCAGGCGGCCCTTCCCGCATATGATGCGCACAATCTGGCATGATCATGCGCGCTACGAACAATATTGGACCGAGATCCCCCACGTCTACGCGGCGGGCGATGTAGCAAGTTGGGATGAAAACGGCTACATTACCGTGTTGGGGCGCAGCGATGACGTGCTCAATGTGGCGGGCCACCGCATCGGCACGGCCGACGTGGAATCAGCGCTGATCACGCACCCAGCGGTGGCAGAATCGGCCGTGATTGGCATTCCCGATGCGCTGAAGGGCGAAACGATTAAGGCCTTTGTGGTGATCCGGCCCGGCAACCCCGCCGACGAGACCGTAAAACAGAGCATCATCGATCACGTACGGCGCGAATTGGGTGCGATTGCCACGCCGAGCGCGCTCCAATTTGTCGAAAAGCTGCCCAAGACCCGCAGCGGCAAGATTGTGCGCCGGCTGCTCAAGGCGCAGGAGTTGGGCAACGATCCCGGAGATTTGAGTACGTTAGAGGATTGAAGGGGATGGCTTCACAATTGCTCCAGAAGTTCATGCAATGTGTCACGCTCATTTTCTAGATAGTCGAAACGAAAGTAGTCTTCAAACGCCATGATCTCGTGGAAGTGTCCGGCTTGCACTGCTTCATCTAACGCTGTCACGGTCTGTACACCATATCGCTGGGCTAAGGTGAACAGTTCGCTTTCCACCAGTCTAAGCTGCCGCTCCACATAAAGGCGCAAACTTTCTTACTTCACTTGCTGTGGCGTAGTTTCAAAATGAGCGGCCATTATAGCAAATAAATCATCTTTCGCCTGTTCACGCGCTTTTATTTGTTCCATCCTATCTACTTCTACCAATCAATTTTGAGTAGCAGCAACATGAATTACACCTAAAGTATACTCGCCACAAGGCACTTTACAAGGCACAGGCGACAGAAACACACATCAAGTCAACTACTAAACTACACTCGTTACCTTTGCGTATATAAACTCTAAATTCGATCCATATCTTGTATAACAGAAGTGTACTCGTGATAGTGACCATAGGCAATTACCTGATTGGGTGCTTGACAGTCTACCAAACCCATGCTACCATACTGATATATGGTCACTTTTGAATGGGCGATAAGAAAAGATCGAGAAAATATAAAACAGCACCAAGTATCTTTCACAGAGGCTCAAGAAGCTTTTTTCGATCCCAAGCGGGTTATCTATGAAGATATAAAGCATAGCACGCCAACCGAAGCACGCTTTTTCTGTATCGGTTTGGTACATGGTAAACCTTGCACTGTGCGCTATACCTTGCGCGACGGAAATATAAGAATATTTGGCGCAGGATTTTGGAGAAAAGAGCAAAAAATCTATGAACGAGAAAATCAAAATCGGTGATATAGTCGAGGGCACATTTGGCCCTATGCGTCGAATTGTCGATAACTTACCCACCCCCGATCAACTGGTAAGGCGCGAGGTTGACGCCGAAAAAATAACCATGCTGCTTGATCGAACCACACTAAAATTTTTTAGAGAGATCGCCGACGCCCAAGGCGCGTCATATCAGCGCATGATCAGGGAATTATTGAAAGAATATGTAGCGGTCCATAAAGAGAAGATGACTGCATAGTCAACCCTAGCGGGCGCCAAAATCAAGATTTTGACCTTGGATAACGAGGCTTCATGCAGCATCAACAATTACTCACCTATTTTGAAAACAAGCAAGCGGCCATGCTCGACCTGATCCGCCAACTGGTGGTCCAAGAGACGCCGAGCAGCGACAAGCCGCGCCTGGATGCCTTCGCCACCTTTCTGGCCGAACGCCTGCAAACGGCCGGCGCAACCGTGGAAATCATCCCCAACACCGAACGGGGTAACCATGTGCGGGCAACCTTCACACCGCTGAACGTCGATCCCAGTGCCAAACCAGCGCTGATCCTCTGTCACTTCGACACGGTCTGGGCGGTCGGTTCGCTGGCCACGCATCCTTTTCGGATTGAAGCCGACGGCAAAGCCTATGGACCCGGCATCTTCGATATGCAATCGAGCCTGGCATTGGCCGAGTACGTGCTGCACGCGGTGCGCGATCTAAATTTGACCCTGCCACGCCCGCTGACGATTTTGATGACTTCCGACGAAGAGACGGGCAGTGCCACCTCGCGCGCCTTGATTACGGATGAGGCGCAGAAAGCGGCCTATGTGCTGGTCATGGAATCGCCACTGGCCGGCGGTGTGTTGAAAACAACGCGCAAAGGCATCGGCGGGTTTGATCTGACAATCACCGGGCGCGCCGTCCACGCCGGGATCGAGCCGGAGAAGGGCATCAGCGCGATCCAGGAGTTGGCGCACCAGATTTTGAAGTTGCACAGCCTGAATGATTTTGCCAAAGGTACGACCGTGAATGTGGGTGTCGTACAGAGTGGCACCGTCTCGAATGTTGTAGCGGCGCACGCCACGGCCGAGATCGATGTGCGCGCCTGGACACAAGACGAAGCCGACCGGCTCGAACAGGCAATTTTAGGCTTGCAGCCGGTGTTGCCTGGCGCCAAAATCGAGCTGACCGGTGGCTGGAATCGCCCGCCATTGGAGCGCGCCGTGACGGGTCCGCTCTTTGAACGGGCGCGTAAAATTGGCAAGGGGTTGGATCTAGATTTACAGGAAGGCGGCACTGGTGGTGGCAGCGATGGCAACCTAACCGGCGCCCTGGGCATACCCACGCTGGATGGGTTAGGCGTGCCCGGTGCCGGCGCCCATGCCGACCACGAGCACATCGAAACCGATCAAATTGCGGGGCGGGCGGCGTTGTTAGTTGCGCTGTTGTTAGAGCTGTAGGTTTGGCGAATTTATTCGCCCAGCAACGCCCGCAAAGCGGACGACGCCTCGCCGATCCTGGCGGCCCGGTAAAGTTGCTCGAAACGGGGCAGATCACACTGCGCCACGACGGTGCGATCGGCCAACGCGGGAGGCAGCAGCGAGTGAAAGCGGCCTAATTCCAGCATGGGTTCCAGCCGCGGGATCAGGCGGCGCAGGTGGCGTTGGGTCAGCGCTGTATTCCAGGCAGGTAAGTGGGCCAACGTCCCTGGTAGGTGC
>JBBRVA010000875.1:0-3582 GCA_038247295.1 Caldilineales bacterium
CACGCTCCGGGCGGATGCAAGTTTTTCGCCGGAGGAAGAGGTGAAGGATGCCTTGCTCGTGATCATCGCCGATTCTCGTGCCGGTGTGCCACCCAACAATATCCGGCTCGTGCCGATCAACATGCTTTGCGCGCGCAGCCTAATTCAATTGCCGATTGTTTCTGGCCCGAAAGCGGTTACGCAGTAACGTAAGCGCATCCACGTTGTCTAAGGGGAGGGGTGATAGCATAATCATCCCCTTCCCCTTTCTCGCTGCCCCTTTCATCCTCCTCCTTGCATATTCGTTTGTTGACTATCCACCAGTCAACGTGTAAGATAACGTGGGTAATTTATTATTCTGCTCACTGACCTTGCCTGTAATTACAAGGAACCCGCAACATGTTATCAAAATATGGACGCCCCATTTTTGCCCGTCCACTCAGCCAGCTTGTCTATTGGTTGCGTGACACTGGCGTCACCCCCAACATGATCACTTTCACGGGTTTTGCCCTTACCGCCATTAGCGCCATTATCCTGGCTACTGGTAACTTCCAATTGGGCGGATGGCTCTTATTTGGCGCCGCGCTCTTTGATATGCTGGATGGCGCCCTGGCGCGAATCACGGATCAATCTAGCACCTTTGGCGCCTTTCTAGACAGCACTCTAGATCGCTACAGTGAAAGTGTTACCTTTTTTGCCCTTGCCTATTTCTATGCCCAGCATCCGAATGCCCGCACCGAACTTGTGCTTGTTTTTGCAATCTTGGTGGGTTCTTTAATGGTCAGCTATGTCAAGGCGCGTGCCGAGGCTTTGAAAGTTGAATGTAAAGCTGGCTGGCTGCAGCGACCCGAGCGCCTGTTTCTCTTGATCACCAGCCTGATTCTAGGCTGGCTGGTGCCTGTACTCTGGGTGTTAGCGATTATGACAAATGTTACCGCCTTGCAGCGGATTTACGAAGTGTACTGGCGTTTACAACTGAATCGGCCACCCACCGAGAATCTAGTCAAATCAAACGATAATTGACAAGCATGCTGCAATTTTCATGTGTACCGATCTAACTGGGGAGACTCGTGTGCCTTGTTGCGCGCCATTGGCCAGTCTCCAGGTGGCTACCCTCTTTTCCAATTGCCTGATGCATCCAATCCAGCAATTGTCCTAAATATTCACCGTATTTTTTTCACTCCTTCTACGTCATCATGGATAGTAGGCCTTTGTACTCTGCCAACAGCAATGAGCTACCATTGATTACGGATTATAGCGAAGAGCAATTGCTAGAGGCAGCCGTTCGTTATGACGAGGCTGCCCTCGGTGAGCTCTATGATCGGTACGAAGCCAAGATTTATAGCTATATTTTCCGCCGCACTGGGACACCATCGTTGGCCGAAGATTTGACCGCGCAGGTCTTTTTGAAAATGCTAGAAGCAATTCGTAACCGCAAAGCCTGGCATAGCTCTTTTTCAGGCTGGTTATACCGTATCGCTCATAATCTCGTTATCGATTATTATCGTCAGCGCGATCATCAAGTGCAGGTTTCGCTGGACGATGCCCCTATGCTGCCTGCCATCGATCAAAACCCTGTGCTCGCCACCGAAATGAAATTAGATGCAGAACGCCTGCGCGCCGCAATCGATCGGCTGACGGAAGAACAGTCGGAAGTGGTCAGTTTGCGTTTTTTAGAGGGCTACAGCATTAGCGAAGTAGCCAAAATGATGAATAAAACAGAAGGCTCAATTAAGGCGCTACAGTATCGTGCCGTGGCCACGCTGCGCCAATTTTTACAATACGAACAATTAGAGTGACGCTAATCAGGCGCAAGTGTGCAAACATGCTGTTTTGTACAAGGTCAAAGCCGCGGTTTGTACACTTTGCATAGATGAGCCTTAGAGTGATGGATTATAGCTGGTAGATGGCAGTTTATCGACAACAAACGTCGAACCATCACTTTTTATTGACTGGACACGAAATGATTCGAGTGCGATTTTATGGATAGCGAACATAGCATGCCTAATTTATCTCCGGAAGAGATCTTTGCCGAGGCGGTTATTCGCGTCGAAGCGGGAGAACCGATCGAATCGGTCCTGCTTTCCTATCCGATTCAATATCATACTGAGTTGCGCGATTTACTCCAGATCATCGAAGTCGCGACTGCGATTCAGCACGCGCCGGTGCCAATGCCCCCAATGGCGCAACGTGCGGCGCGCCGGCAGGCTTTTATGCAAGCCGCTGCCGATCTGAAAACCGAGCAAGCTGAGTCAACGCCTTTGGCGCGGCTAGCGGTGGCATCTGGTGTTAACGCAGGCCAACCGGCGCGTCAGGCTGTACCTGTTTCAGGGTTGCTGCCCCAATTATCGAATTTGTGGTCGGCCCTGCAATCTGCTTTTAGTCCGCGTATGATGCGTTTAGCGCCCTTAATTGTGGTGCTAGCGCTTGTCTGGCTTAGTATGTTTAGTTTGGTTAGTTTTGCTCAAGACGCTATCCCCGGCGATCTAACCTACCCGGTGAAGCAGTGGATGCGCTACCAAGAGCTGAACCTGACGCCACCTGAGCAACGTCCCCAAATTTTGGCCGAGATTGAGTACGAACTGCGGGAAGATATCCGCAAGGCTGCTCAACAGGCGGCTGCGCGTAGCACCGGCAACCCTGACCTTAACCAGGCGGTTGTAAGGGCTACCAGCACCCTTATTTTTCACAGCGACGAAGGCCCCTATTTTGTGATCGGTGGTCTCCAAGTTTTGAAGCGTTATCAAAAGGATGCTAACAATAATCAAGATTTTTATTCAATGGCAATTCAAGGTAATTTAACGCCCGGTAGCCAGGTGGTGCTCGAATATCAAATTTTACCTGTGCAGGGCGGTGCTTTTGTGCAGGGTATCGCACTGCGTGTGCTTGAGAGCCGGCCGATTGTGCCAACCGCAACTCTGGCTGCCACTTTGACCCCGACAAATACACCGCTGCCGGTGACAACGCCAACTGATCTACCAACTGTTGCGGCCCCGTGCGTGATCAATGCGCCGTCCGGTTGGGTGCCCTATGCCATACAGCCAGGTGAGGACTTAACCACAATTGCTGCACGCACTAATACTACGGTTGCCAGTTTGGCCCAGGTGAATTGTCTGACGGCAGATGGTAAACAGAGCAGTTCGGTTTTCCTTGCGCCGCCGGTTGTAGAACCGCCGACTGCTGTAGCTACGGTCGAAGTCACGGTTGAAGCTACGACAGTAGCAACGGTTACTGCTAGTGCGCCAATAACGCCAACGGTTGCGGAAACGCCAACCACAGATGGGGCTGTGACTGTGACTGCGACAGCTGAACCGACGGCAACAATTGCAACAGATACGCCAACACCGGATGTAACCAATACACCTGAAGCAACTGCGGTGCCCACGGTTACGCCTACGGTGGCGCCGGAAGAACCAACGGCGACGCCGATCGAGACTTTGCTGCCGGCGCCGACCGCAACTCCTGAAGCTTCTGCCACCACAGAACCAACGGCAGAGCCATCCGCGACAAGTGAAGGCTCGGCGACAACAGCGCCTGTGGCCACCACTATTGCTGAAGCAACAGTGGGAGAAACGCCACTTCCTTTAGAAACTACATTGCCAC
>JBBRVA010000876.1:0-3581 GCA_038247295.1 Caldilineales bacterium
GCGGGCGAGCTGCCTTTCGCCTTGTTAGCAATTCAGACGAGTCAAGCCCCAGCAGAGCAAAAATCATCACCCGGGCGTTTGCATAACTTACCCGCTTACTTGGCACCGTTTGTCGGGCGCATCGAACAGCGACAACAACTGCACAGCCTAGTCTGCGACCCGCGCCAACGACTGGTGACGATTGTGGGGATGGGCGGCATGGGCAAGACCCGGCTGGCGCTGGCGCTGATGGAGCAATTGGTGGCTGAGTCGCCTGCGTCTTTCGCCCACGGCGTCTGGTTTATCCCGTTGGTCGGTATGCCGGCTACAGTTGCCGATCTGCCGACTGCGCTGGCCGAGGCGACCCTCAACGCCGTGAGCGTGATTACACCGAATCAAGAAGATTTGCCGGCTGGGCTTTTTTACTACTTAGCAGAACGTCGCCTGCTCTTGACTTTCGACAATGTTGAACATCTGTTGCTGACCGAGGCGTCGGCAACTGCGGTCACTACCTTTATATTACGTTTGTTGCAGGCTGCGCCCCATGTCACTCTGTTGGCGACTTCGCGTTTGCCGCTCCAACTCCTGGCCGAACAGGTCATCCGGTTGGATGGATTGCCCGTTCCCACCGTGCTGATGCGGACTGAGCCAACAGACGCAGGCGGCAACGACGAGGCGGCCAATTACGCCAGCGTGCGCCTGTTTGTCCAGCACGCCCAACGCACACTGCCGGACTTTCGTCTGACCCAGGACAATCTTCCGCTGGTGGCCGAGGTTTGCGCGTTGCTCAGTGGCATCCCGCTGGCTATCGAATTGGCGGCGGCGTTGACACCCCATTTCACACTGCCTGAACTGGTGGCGGCCATCCGCCAAAATCTGGCGCTCTTGGTTTCGAAGCGGCGCGACACGGATGCGCGCCATCGCAATTTCATGGCAGTGTTGGAGTCATCGTGGCAATTACTCGCGGAAGAGGAAGCGCGGGTACTGGCACAGTGCAGCATCTTTGTCGGGCCTTTCAGTCGGGCGGCGGCCCAGGCCATAACGGGCGCCACCCCTGTCGAATTGATGGGGTTGCTGGACAAATCACTGTTGCAGCAAAGCGCGGTTAGCATCTATGGGTTGCATGAATTGTTGCGTCAGTTTGCCAATCAGCAATTGGCCGCGTTAGAAGCTCACCAGATCGACGCACTCCAGGCGCGCTATGTCGGTTACTATCTTGGCCTGTTTGCCAACTGCAACGCACGGCTGCGCCAACGGGACGCGCAGGCAATGGTCGCGCAACTACGTCAGGCGAACGAAAATTGCCGCCGTGCTTGGCAAATCGCCCTGGAACGGCGCTGGGTCGAACCAATGCGCGCCGCCGTCAATGGCTGGTTGCGCTATTGGGAAATTACCGGCGGCTATCGCGAAGGGGAGACACTGATCGCCGCGGCGCTCGCAGTGCTGGACCCAATCGCCACCGCGTCGACCGCAACACTGCAACAGCAAGGACTTTGCGCAAACCTCTGGCTGGCCTATGCCCATTGTCTCTATGGTCAGGAGCGGATTCAGGCCAGCATGGCCGCGGCCGAGCAGGCAATGGCATTGGCTTTGACCAGCGCCGACGCTGAATGTCATGCGCATGGGCTGGCGCTCTTTGCAAATGGGTTAGGTCGGCAAAATCGCCATACAGATGCGCGACCCTTTGCCGAGCGTGCTTATCAATCCGGTGTTTGGGAAGCGCAAATCCACGCCTTGATTACATTGGCTGGCTGCGAAACGCGTGTACAAGCGCACGTTGCCGTTACCGCTCAGGCACTACAAATTGCCCAGCAGCACGACGATCCCTATTTGATCCTGTTGTGTATCCAGGAGATGGCGGGTTCTTATGAAAATACGGGGTATTACGCCGATTCGTTACCTTACCGCGCTCAGGCGTTGCATTTAGCCTATGAAATTCAAGATGCCTATCATATCGGCGAAACGCATTATTGCTATGGGCTGATTCAGGCGCATATCGGCTTGTTTGAGACCGCCATTGAACACTTTGCGCACGCGCTGCGCATTGCCCAAGAACATAGCGTTGACTGGCTGGAACGGCGCGCCCTCAACCGCTTGGCCCGGAGTCACTATTGCTTGGCCCGGATCGACATCGCCTACGCCTTTAGTCTACAGGTGCAGGCCAAGCTTCGTCACGATGCTGAACCAAATGCCTTTTTTGATTTTACCCATGCACAAATTCTGGTGGAACTGGGCTGCTGGCGCGATGCCGAGCGCATCTATCAACAGGTGCTCACCCGCAAACGAACCAACAACGCGGTGATGGCGACCGCGTTGTTGCCTGAATTGGCTGAACTGGCGCGGCTCACCTTATGGCAAGGCGACCCGCAGCAGGCGCTGCTCTATATCGAAGAAATTTTGGAGCTTGCGCGTATTCACCCGCATATCTTCACACCGGATCTTTATTTTAATGCCCATGCCATTGATGTCGCCTGCTATGAAGTCCTTCACGCCCTCCACGATGAGCGCGCCCAAAGCCTGCTGGACACTAGCTATCAACGGTTGAGCGCACAGTTTGAGCAGATCGCTGACCCGATGTTACGGCGCTCATACCTGGAGAACGTAACTGCCAATCGCGAGTTGCACGAAGCCTACCTGTGCGCTTTTCAACCGGGCTAGAAAGAGAAAATTTAACCCATCAGCAGCATCACACCCAGGTGCAGAGCATGGGCGCTTCGCCTGTGGTGTGATGCTGCTGATGGCACCAGTCCAGCGTAATTTACCGTCGAACTATCGGCAGATAGACCTTATTCCCACTGGTTTGACCGCTAGGTGTCACATTAATCGTCACTGTGGCAGTCGCCGTCCCGCCCTTGCCATCGCTGACAATGTAGGTGAAGCTATCGGTGCCTGTAAAGTCGACATTCGGTGTGTAGATAATCTTACCGTTATCCACAGCCGCCGTGCCGTGGCTGGGCGGCCCATCAATTGTAATGGCTAAGATGTCCCCATTCGGGTCGGCATCGTTGGCTAATACGTCGATGGTCACCGCATTGCCGGATGTGGTCGTGGCTGTGTCATTGGCCGCGGTTGGTAGTTGATTGGACCCCCCTGGCTCGTTGACTGTGATCGTGACCGAACCAGTGGCCGTGCCGCCTTGGCCATCGCTGACAATGTAGCTAAAGCTGTCATTGCCCACAAAGTTGGCGTTGGGCATGTAGGTCACCGTCTGGCCGTTGGTGCTCGCCGTGCCAAATTGTGGCTTGCTGACCGAGGTAATGGTTAATGCACCACCATTGGCGTCGGTGTCGTTGGTCAGCACGTTGATCGTGACCGCCGCGCCTTGCACCGTCGTCGCCGTATCGACCACGACATCGGGCGCTTTGTTGCTCGCCACGGGGACAGCGCTGCCAAAGCCGGGGCGCTGCAAGGTAAAGTTGCCGATAACGGTGACGGGGACACTGGTATAACCCCACAACGTCTCGCGATATTCGCCACTCAACTGGCCACCATCGCTGGCTGTACTCGTCCCCGTCAGGCGAAACTGGCGCTGGACCGTTCGCCCGCTTACCACCAACGCGACCTTTTCGGATTGTACAGTAAGATTAATACCATCAAAGGTA
>JBBRVA010000877.1:0-3578 GCA_038247295.1 Caldilineales bacterium
CCCTGTGGGTACGCGGTGGCATCACGGTGCAAACAATGGATGGCGAGCGCTACGAAGTCCGCAATCGGGTCACGCTTTGTCGGTGCGGACAATCGCACAATAAACCCTTTTGCGATGGAACCCATGTTGATGCCGGTTTTAAGACCAATGAACTTTAATTACGAAGGAGACACTATGTCCACTATGAATACAACCCTTGCAAAACCCTCTATCAGCAATATCTGGCGTAACGGCCTGATTGCTGCTGTCGTCGCTGCTGTCGGCAACGCTATCCTCTATTTAATCGGCTCGGCGACCGGCAACATGCCCGCGATCATGACGCCGATGGGGCAGCCGCTGACCCTGCAGCCTGTCTTACTGATGTCAATCGTGCCGCTGCTACTGGCGACGTTGGCGTACACCGTCTTGACCCGGATCATCCCCGCCCGAGCCAATCTGATTTTGATCATTGCCGCGGTTCTGGTCTTTATTGGCTTCTTGTTTGGCCCATTGCAACTGCCGGGCGCGCCAACCGGGATGATCATCCTGCTTGAACTCATGCATGTGGTGGCCACGGGTTCGATCCTCTATTTCTTGATTCGTTCCTAGCGTGCTCAGCCAATGCGCCAGCGTTGGGCTGCTCCTGGCGCATTGGCGAATTGATTGAATTTGAGAGAATTTTTTTTCTTAAATTACTTGGCTAGCCAATCTTGTAAAAGGAAAAATGATGATAACTGGCATCCATCATTACACTGGCGTGACTGGTGACGCACCACGCAATTATGCGTTCTATACCCAAACGCTTGGTATGCGGCTTGTTATGAAAACCGTGAATCAAGACGATGTTACAGCCTATCACCTGTTCTATGGTGACACGGCTGGCGAAGCTGGTAGTGAACTGACATTTTTTGACTGGCCTCACGCTGCGCTGAATCGCGCGGGCACTAACCTCATTTCGGCGATGGGGTTGCGTGTAGCGGATGAAACGTTGGAATATTGGGTGATGCGTTTCAACGCGCTGGGTGTGCCGCATGACAATATAACCCAACGTGCGCAACGTCGCACCCTAACCTTCCTTGACCCCGACAGCCAACGACTCATGCTCATTGAAGATGGCGCCAAGCCACAAGGCAACCCGTGGGCGGGCGGATTCGTGCCGCCACAGATGGGCATTTATGGATTGGGCCACGCTACGCTCACGTTAGCAAACGCCAGACCGACCACAACCGTTTTAACTGATCTGTTCGGCTTTGCCCTGATCGGTGAATATCCAGCGCCAGAAGATGGCCTACCCGTGCAGGTGTATGCCACTGGGCAGGGTGGTCCATCGGCGGAAGTGCATGTGGCTGTCCGTCCAAACTTACCGCGTGGGCAGGTCGGTATCGGCAGTGTACATCATGTCGCCTTTCGTACGCCTGACGACGTGGCACTAGAAACTTGGCAGCGTAAATTATTGGCGGTCGGGCTACAACCAACGCCGGTGATTGACCGCCAGTATCATCACATGATCTATGTGCGCGAGCCGAGCGGTATTCTCTTGGAGATTGCCACCGATGGACCAGGTTTTGGTGCTTATGTCAATGAGAAGCTGCTTGGCAACTATCTAGAGTTACCCAAATTTTTGGAACCGCGCCGTGCGCAGATTGAAGCAGGTTTACGCCCGTTACAGACTGCTGCGGTTGGTGAATCATAAACAAATCAATTTGCATAAAGGAGCAGAAAAATGACTACAAACAGCGGGCATCGTGCCCTAACCATCGAGAACACCGCCCTGGTGCTGGTTGACCACCAAGTTGGCACCATCAACTGGGCCGGTGAATTGCAAGCGGAGGAACGCGAACAGTTGAAAATGTGGGTGCGCGTGATCGCCCGCTTTGCCAAGAGTGCTGGAATACCCATTGTGCTGACCAGCAGTCTGGAGACGGAAGCACAAGGTCCCCTATTGCCTGAATTCCAGACGATCCTGCCAGCGGAATACGAACAACGGATCAAGCGCTTTGGGGTCATCAATGCTTGGGATGATCCAGTGTTTGCTAATGCCGTCCGTGCCACCGGCAAACCGAATCTGTTGATGGGTGGGCTGACAACTGATGTCTGCCTTGTGCCGCCGGCACTATCGGCCAAGGCGGAGGGCTTCAACGTGGTCGCCTTGCTCGACATTTCTGCGGCCTGCACAAAGATTGCGGTGCAAAACTGCCGCGATCTGCTACAGGCTGCCGACATCGAGATCATGACGGTCATGCCTATGATCACCAGCATGTTGGGCAATTATAAAAATCCCGCCTCCGGCGGCTTCTTCGAAGCGTGTGCCGTGGAAGGTGTCTACGCCGCCTTCGCCCAAGGCAACCTGCGCTAATAGGGGGGCACTGCGCTCGATACCCTGGGTAGGGGCATCAAGCGCAGTGTCGGAGCGATGGCCGTCGGATAGGTTTTTAGGAGATTCTGGTTATGCACAAAGGTAGACTTGAAGCCTTTAGTGATGGTGTGATTGCGATCATCATCACGATTATGGTGCTAGAATTAAAAGTGCCCCAAGGGCATGATCTGGAAGCGCTACTGCCCCTGCTGCCGGTTTTTTTGAGCTATGTACTGAGCTTTATCAATGTTGGCATTTACTGGAACAACCATCACCATCTGTTTCAGATTATCAAAGATGTCAACGGTGCGGTGCTATGGGCAAATTTGCATCTGCTTTTCTGGCTGTCGCTGTTTCCATTTGTGACAGCGTGGATGGGCGAAACGTGGTTGCAACCAGCGCCAGTGGCCGCCTATGGGGTGGTGGGTTTTGCTGGCCGCCCTCGCCTATTTCCTCCTCGTACGCAGGCTATTAGCTACTCATCCAGCCGACTCCACGTTGGCAAAAGCCATTGGCGATGATCGGAAAGGCAAAATCTCCTTTGTCCCGATTGTTTGCGCCATCCCGCTGGCCTTTGTGAGTCCGTGGCTCTCGGTCGGGTTATACGCGCTGGCTTCGCTGATCTGGTTAATTCCTGACCGGCGGATTGAAAAACATGCACAACCATAAAGCCAACCCATATCGACTGCTGATTGCAAAGAAATTGTAGATCCTGCGGCGTAGCCGATGGAGGAAATCGTGGAGACATCCAACCGAATCAAGGACAAACCAACCCCACCGCGCTGGAAGGCACTCGTTTTGCTTTGCCTAGCCGTATACCCAACGCTCAATCTGGTCGGCCTATTATGCCGACCCTTGATACATGCGTGGCCGGTGTGGCTTGCCAGCCTGGTGACCTTGCCCATTACAATGCTGATTGTCAGTTATTTGATCTTACCCTGGCTCACGCGCCTTCTGGCGCGCTGGTTGAACGGTTGACCGGTATGCCCTTTATCAATGTAGTGTGCCAGCCGACCCGCAGTTTTCAACCCTATGCCCTGGATTCGTTCCTCCAGCTTAATTACAAAAATCCCAGCCACTCTTAGCGGGATAATACGCGCTGTGCAGCCCGTCACACCCCACGGCCCAGACGTAGATCGTTTCATTCTCCTGGATCGCCGCCCGCGCCCCCGGCTTGACGGCGGCCACCAACAGGTCAGCCCGGGATCGTATTTCAACGCAACGATGCCCATCCACGGGAAAC
>JBBRVA010000878.1:0-3575 GCA_038247295.1 Caldilineales bacterium
AAAAAATTGACGATTTACGATTTTTGATTGACGATTTACGAAACAGCATCGTCTACAAATAGCTTCGTAAATCGTCAATCAAAAATCGTCAATTTCTAAAAGCAGCAGATTACCTATGGAAATATCACTCTTTCAACCCGATGAACCACTGCGCTTCGAGCGCATTGTCCTCTATCCTTATCCAGATCTGAAGCGGATTTGGACGCGGGCTTGGTTGCCAGCCACCCAGGCGCAACCACCGAATGTAGAAATCACCGTTTTTAACCCGGATGGCAGCGAAAATACCAGTGTCTACATGATGGCCCATCCCGAGCGCCGGTTAGAAACGACGCTCCACCTACGCGATCCGCGGCCGGGCGCCACGTATCCAGTCGTTGCCACCTTAACGTTAGGGCTCTCCGAAACGCCCGAATTGCTCGACCGCCAGACCTTTGACCTGGTGCTCGAGTTCCGCAACCCAGACAAAAAGGAACCGGGCTTTGGCATGGGCGTCGACTGGGACCGTGGTCAAACAGCCACACAGGAGTAGCGCGCTTGAGCTATTGTCCCCACTGTGGTGCGGCGCTGGATCCGCGTCTTTTGGCGCAGAGCCGCACCCTCTGCCCACCAATCGTCGCTTTGATCAGCCAGACCAATCCCGAATGGCGGATCGAGCAGGGCATCTGCCCCGCCTGCACGATGGCGTATGCACAACAATTTGCCCTCTTGCGCAGCGAACAGTCGCTCCACACCAGTACTATCCCGCCGACGACCTTTCCCTACTATCATCCCACCGAAGCGACCGTCCACGCCCAGCCGGAACGCCTGCCCGATTATCCGGCCTTTGGTGGGCATGGCGTGACGATTGCTTTTTTGGACAGTGGCTATTACCCCCACCCAGATCTGACAGCGTCTGCAATTTGGCCGGACGCGCCAGATTGGGCCACCCTGCCCGCCACTGAGTTTGAAGCCATCCTACAAAAGCGGTCGTCGCGTATTATCCAATACGTCGATTTGACCGACGACGGCGAACGGATTGGGTTAGACCAGCCCAGTCTGTGGGACGGAGCCGGCGACAGTTGGCATGGTCAGATGACAACGGTATTGGCGACGGGCAACGGTCTTTTGAGCGATGGGCGCTTTCGTGGCTATGCACCCCGCGCCCAGGTGTTGGCAATCAAGATTGGGCGCGGGGGTGGACGCATCCCGGAAGAAGATATCCTGCGCGGGCTGGAATGGCTGCTGCACGATGATAATTGGCAACGTTACCAGGTGCGCGTGCTGAATGTAAGCGTAGGCGGGGATTTCGCTGAGCCTTGGCAACAAAATGCAGTCTGTCGAGCCGCCGAAGCGTTAAGTGCCAAAGGGGTCTTAATTGCCGCGGCGGCCGGCAACCGTGGGCGCGCCGCGTTGTTGGCCCCAGCCCAGGCTCCATCGGTCTTGACGGTGGGTGGCTATGACGATGGCAACCGGCGATTGGGAGAAATGCGCCGCCACGTGACGCGCTATCTGCATAACTATGGCGTCGTCGATAATGGGCGGCATAAGAGTACCCATCCGCACTATAAACCAGAAATATTAGCGCCGGCCCGCTGGCTGCCTTCGCCCATTCTGCCCGTTACCGGTGTCTTCCGCGAGATGGTGGCCATTGACCGCTTGCGCGCCACGTTAGCTAGCCTGGAAATTGAATTGGAACAAGGTATTGATCCGGCAACGATGCTGCCATCTCGCCAACCGGCGTGGTTACAAAGTGCCTGGCAAGCGTTGCGCCAAGGCATGAACGCCCACAAATGGGTGCATCGCTATTATCAACATGTCGATGGCACCAGCGTCGCCGTGGCGCAGGTGTCTGCTGTCGCCGCGCAGATCTTTGCGGCGAACCCCAATTTAACGGGAACACAGGTGCGCGCATTGCTGTTAAGCACAGCCCTCGACCTGCCCGATCAACCGGCCGCGCTGGTCGGACAGGGTATCCTGCAACCGGCACAGGCCGTCGCCGCCGCACTGCGCACGTCCAGCGGCATACTGGCTGGATTGCCCTGTAGCGCCACGCGTTTGACGCCAGATGAGTTGCAAAAATGGTCAAATCAGGGTAGAGTATTGCCGACGAAGGGTGACCCTGCAACTGAGACGGACAAGCGGCAAGCCATCTACTTTGGCTACTATGCACCACAAGCCACAGCGGTCAGCTTGATTGGTTCCTTTAATGCGTGGCAACCGGAGGCTCTGCCTTTACAACCGCTCGCCAATGGCTGGTGGCAGACGGTGTTTATATTGCCCCACGGCCGCCACGTCTACCGTTTCTGGATCGAACTTGGTCCAAACACCCCTGGCGAGTGGTGCGCCGATCCTGAAAACCCTTTACGTAGCGCGAGCGGATACCCAGAGTGGCACAGCCTGGTTGTCGTTGAATAATGGTTGGCCTGCATCTAAACTGGGCAAGCATCGTACTTCTAATAATTAATAGTGAATACTTAATTGTGAAGTATGAATGCCAGTTGTACACCAAGCAACATTCACCATTAATTATTAATTATTCACTATTAATTATTAGGATAGCTTATGCACCGCGAACACCATCGCTGGTATAGTCCCCGCTTGAACCGTGAGATGGAATTGTTGATCCACGGCCATGCCGGCGCACGGGTATTAGTCTTTCCCACCAGCCAGGGTCGCTTTTACGAATATGAAGATCGCGGCATGGTAGCCGCCCTCAGCGAGCCTTTAGAAAGGGGCTGGTTACAACTCTATTGCGTGGATAGCGTGGACGCCGAGAGCTTTTACTGCCGTTGGGCCCACCCATCTGGCCGTATTACTCGCCACTTGCAATACGAAGATTACCTGATCAACGAAGTGCTGCCCCTGAGCCAATCCAAAAACAGCAACCCGTTTATGATCGCCCACGGCGCCAGCTTTGGCGCGTACCATGCCGTGAACATCGCCTTTCGCCATCCACACCTCTTTGGCCGTGTGCTGGCGCTTAGCGGCAAGTACGATATGAGCAGTTTTTTCGACGGCTACTATGATAACAACATTTATGCCAATACGCCCAGCCACTTTATCCCCAATCTTAGCGATGCACAGCACATCGAGGCCATGCGGCGGATGGATATTATTCTGGTGGCAGGCAACCAAGACCCCAACATTGCCAACAATCGCGCCTTAAGCAACGCCCTCTGGCAAAAGCAGATCTGGCACGCCTTTCGCGAGTGGGGCGGCTGGAGCCACGATTGGCCCTATTGGCAACAGATGGTGCAAAAATATATCAGCGGACACGATTAATGATTGACGATTTTAGATTGACGATTTACGAGGCGGTTTCTACGTTGGTAATTATTCGTAAATCAACGAAGCATGGCTGGTTTCTTCAACTACGTTGTCGACGAAGCTACCTCGTAAATCGTCAATCTAAAATCGTCAATTACACAAGGGGGAGCTATGAGTGATGTCAAAAAGATTGGCCTCATTGTTGGACGCGAATGGAGTTTTCCACCGGCCTTTATCGAAGAGGTAAACCGGCGCGACGCCGGGGTGGTGGCGGAATATGCCAAACTGGGCGGCACCCGCATGAACGCGCCGTGCGACTATGCGGTGCT
>JBBRVA010000879.1:0-3574 GCA_038247295.1 Caldilineales bacterium
GCACGGCCAGCGCTGCACCAGGACTTGGGGCCGAATTTTGCCTTTTCACCGACCAGGGCTTTATCCTGGGGAGTGGGATTTGGGGGTATGCTGCCTTCCTGCTTATAAGTGGGGAGGTAGCGCGGGCGGCGCCACCGGCCATCGAGAGTCTCAAGCTCTTCCGTACGCGCGGCAACCGTTTTGAAATTGCCAATGGTCTCGGCACGGTGGGGTTACTGGCCTGGCTTCAGAACGATCTCGCCCAGGCGCAGCGGCACTTACAGGAAGCGGTGACCATCGCCACCGCGTTCACCCTCCACGAGATATTGGGCAATTGGCAGCCGCTCCTGGGCATCGTGACCCTGTATATCGGCCATGCCCCAGAGGCGCGCCACCTGTTGACCGAGAGTCTACGCATCTGTCTTGAGCTGAAAGACAAACGCCTCCTGGCGCGGGTTTGCACTTATCTGGCCGAGATCGCGCTCTGGGAAGGGTTGCTAGATGAGGCGGCACACTGGCTGGCGCAAAGCCTGGCCTATTACATCGATCCCGGTCGGAGCAGCATTTACGAGGTTGCGCGGCTTTTCGTCGCCGCCCGCCTGGCGACGGCGCAGCAACAGTACGCACGCGCCGCCACACGCTTCGGGCTGGCCGAACAGATGCACAGCCACATCCATTTTGTGATTGCCGGGCCGATGCGCGCCCTGGCCGATGCGGCGCTGGCAACGGTGCGGGCGGAGCTGGAGCCAACGCTTTTTGCCGCGGCGTTTGCAATAGGGCAGCGGATGACGCTGGTGGAGGCGTTTGCTACGATTTTGGCGCTACCCCATACCCTACAGGATAATTCTCTAACCCGATCTCACGCCTCTTGATCGCCGCCTGGCTAGGGCTGTTCATTTGGAGAAAAGAATTGACAAATGACGAAATCATCTATATTATACCTATTCTTTATGATAATAGATAGGTATAATTGTTATGAATCCTCTGTTTATCGGTCGCACTACAGAACTGAATCTGCTCGATCAACTCTGGACACGCAGCAGTGCAACATTGTTAATTCTGTATGGGCGGCGGCGTGTGGGGAAGACACGCCTGTTGACCTATTGGCTGCAGCAGAGTGGGCAACGTGCGCTCTACTGGGTGGCAGAACCATCCTCGGCATTGGATCAACTACGCTCGTTTTCGCAAGCGATTTACAATTTTGCCAACCCAAACGCACCCGCACCGCTGAATTTCACTTATGCCAACTGGAGCCAGGCTTGGCAACAAGTAGCGGCGTTGGCGCAACACGAACGATTGGCGCTCTTTGTCGATGAATTTACCTACCTGTTAGAGATCGACCCCAGCATCGCCGGTCAATTGCAGAATCTCTGGGATCACACGCTCAGTCGCAGCAATCTCTTCCTGGTGATCTGCGGTTCGCACTTGGGCATGATGTTACGCCACACGTTGTCCTACCAAGCACCGCTTTATGGTCGAGCCACGGCGCAACTACGGCTCCAGCCCTTGCCTTTTGGGGTGACAACGCGCTATTTCCCCAATTATAACGCCGACGAACGTGTCGCCATTTATGCGATTTGGGGGGGCATTCCTGCCTATTGGGAACGGCTTAATTCCGCACTGTCGATCGCGGATAACATTCGCAATGAACTACTGACCGCCAACAATTTAATGCAGGCGGAACCGCGGCTGTTGCTACAAGATTTTCTCAGCGAACCACACAATTATGTGGGCATTCTGCGCGCGATTGCCAACGATGCCCGCACGCAAAAAGAGATTGCCACCTTTACGGGTCTTGCCCAGAGCCACATTTCGCAATATCTGAGTATCCTGCAAGAATCTGGCTTTGTCCAACGCCGCGTCCCAGTGACGCAAGAGGAACGCTCGCGCTTGGGACGCTATCACATTGTCGATCCATACCTGCGCTTTTATTATCGCTTTCTCGCCAACCGCCAAACCCAACTAGAACTCGGCATTCAAGAGCAAGCACTGGAAGAAATCAAACGTCATTTGCGCGATTTTATCGGTGCGCATACCTGGGAGGAACTTTGCCGGGAATGGCTCTTACGCGCCAGTGCCAACAACACGCTGCCCTTACTGGTTGATCAAGTGGGCAGTGTTTGGACGCGCACAGCCCAGGTGGATGTGGTTGGCATCAATACAATGGAAAAAATCTTGGTATTGGGTGAATGTAAATGGGGCGTCGAACCGATGGGTCGCCGCGTGTTGGCTGATCTGGTCGATAAGACCGCAGAAATTGTCCCTAGCCAGTCCCCTCATAGCCAAGTCAACTGGCAAGTCTATTACCTGGGTTTTGCGCGTAGCGGTTGGAGCGAGCCAGCCAGCGCCTTTGCCCAAGAACTCACGGCAACCCAACCAATCGGCAAAAACTGGCGCGTGATGGGCATGAAGTTGTTAGATTTGCCGCAGGTTGATCGCGATCTAACGGCATGGATAAGCTTGTAAAATGCAGGCAGCGGGTGAAGTCCGCTGCCTGGAAACGAGTTATTTGCCCACGATACTGGCCCGCACTCATTTAGGGCAGTTCTACCCTAAAGTGCGGTTGCTTTGAAAACCATAGTTTTTGCGGTTTCAAAACTATGGTTTTCAAACAGAGCTTACTATAGGTGGGTACTGTCGGAGGTGACATAGACCACTTTCTTCTCACCTTACCGTTCAGATCAATCGCAGCTGCCGTATAGGTGGCGGTGAAATGATCCTCATCAAACTATTTCAGCGTCGTCGTGTATTCAATGCCGGGGAAGTTGACCGCCTCCGGCAACAGCGCCGCGTGCGCTTCTTTATCGCCCTTTAGCGTATCCAGCAGGAACGCTGTAGCAAAGTGGTTGATGAGGTCATGAGCGCGGTCCATGTCCCACACTGGATCAGTGCTGACAAAGTAGGGGATGTAGTTTCCCACCCACGGTGTATCTTGGCGCGGCTGCGTGAAGATCCAGTGATCCGCATTCTCCAATACGACCAGACTCTTATTGGCACTTCCCAGATGCTCGTAAATCGGATAAGAGGTTATCTCGGGAATGTTTGCGCTATCCCCTGAACCACCCATGACCATGGTAGGGACTTTCATGACCGCGACGCCCTCATACTCCGCACCCCAGATGTCGCCGTCAGGAGCCAAGGCGATCACGGCATCCACGCGCGGGTCATTGGTCGCTGGCCAAAGCGTTTCCGGCGTGGACTCTAAGCCCAGCATGGCAGCGATCTCGTCCTGGTGTGCCGGAAATTGTGTGCAGTTAGTCATCTCGTTGGTTATGAGGTCAGGGTTGGCAGTACACCAACTGAAATCCATTTGCGCACCACCACCTGCGAGTGCTGCCCAGCCGCCAGATGAGTGCCCAACCGTAGCGATATGCTCGGTATCAATGAGTCCTGCCCATTCACCGCCAGAGGCAGTTAACTCGTCTGCATAGGCAATCATGCGCTTAGCGTCGATCTGGCGGGTTGCGGCTCCGACCCAGAATTCCTCGAACAAGGTTTCGCCACGGGGATCGCCAGATAGGACCACCATACCATATGAGGCCAGATGCTCAGGTAGATAACTGTTCTGCTGACGAAAGCCGGCTAGACCTACCGA
>JBBRVA010000880.1:0-3556 GCA_038247295.1 Caldilineales bacterium
CAGCGGTAGTGGCCGCCATGTCCCCACAAGTGATCGGTATCGATCAGGATCACCTTGCTGCCATCGGCGGCCGGCGGATCATAGCGATATTCACGATTAGGACCATTGCCAGGTGAGATCCAATCGGCGCGGCTGGCGAAGACGACCGGGTTGTATTGGCCGCCACCTTCCGCCGTGAAGCCAACCGGGTGTTGTTTGGGACGCGTGCGTTCCTCGGCTTGCACAAAGGCCACCATCTGCTCTTGCCACTGAAAGCCGCGCTCGGTATTCTCCACCTCGTTGATAATTTCGTAGAGCACGTTGTCAAATTCGTTGACCGTGTCGATCACCTTGCGCACATAGGCTTGCTGGTGCTCTAATACCGTCGCTGATTCGAGGGCGTAGACATCGGCTTTGCCGTCGTTGTTGGGATCCCCATCGACGCCATTGACATTGTTATGGCGGTTGAATGGGTGGCTGCTCCAGGCATCGCTGCTGGGCACACTCCACTTGAGGCACCAACCCTCAAAGAGCATCACGGCGACATAGATGCCGCGTTGGCCGGCCTCGATCACGCGTTGGCGCAAGGCTTCAAAATAGGCCGGGTTAAACTGCGTCAGATCAAACTGGGGCTGGCCGTCGCGGGCCAGGTCCGGACCCGTGCGCAAGTAGGGCAGCGGCGCAAAAGTGACCACGTCATGCTTCATAGGTCGGATTGCGTTGAAGTGCAGCCGTAATCGCATTGTTTACTGCATCCCGAGCCGAAGTAACATGAGTAACTTGTAAGAATTTCTGTTTCATATTTATGGTAGCTGTCCGCTTTATGTTAAGCCCACAGGAGCTATATTTACTCTAGCACTTCTGTTACACCGGCAGCACCGTTCAGAGTAATATTCAACTGGTTGAGTACATTCCGGCCCAAAACAGCTTCCTCACTGGCCGGAAGCGCTGCCGCCCGCACCGCGTGAACGTGCTGTCCCCCGATATGTACTGTGATCAGATAGAGTTCTACCAGCTCACGATGGCCTGTAATGCCACGTACATAGGCACTATCGACATATTTGCGCATCTGCCAACTCCAGAATGTCTAATGGAATCAGTGTACCATCAGACCCTGAATCAACAATGGCTTCGATGGTTACCGCTGCCTCTGTCCGCCCTGCTCTGCTCAGCCCAATTCCAAGCACTGGCATAGGCGGATCATAATCTTGGCGGTTATATTCATGCGTATAAAGAATGTTAGGCATACTCAAACCTGGGCGAGCGGACATTGATGGTTTCTTCTACAGTAGGGCGCACCTGTCGAATCAGGACAAGTAGATCAGCATATTGCTTTTCAATACGCAAAAAGAGCGCAAGCTGATCAGGGTCATGGTCAACTAACTTGCCCTGATAAATGGCTGCGTAATGGTCTGGAATTTTCTCTAGCAATTCGGCGTGGAGTTGACGAAATGCTTCTGCCTCGCGTTGCATGGCACGGCGCGCCTCAGTGCGTAGAAATTCACGAATCGCTTGTTGCGCCAGCGTTGAAGTTTCAATGGCGCGAGCACTTGCCAGTTGCTGTAATTCACGGGCTATTTGTTCATCGAGGGCGATGTATACCATATTTACCTGCTTTTTTTTGCTACAATCTTTAAGCGTGCATCTAGCGCCGTTTGTTTTTGATCGCGCTGAAACTGATCCGCCTGTCTCATGCGCCGATCAATGTCTTGATCAAGATCTGCTTGATGATCCCAATAGTAGGCCAGCGCCGAATAGATTTGACCTAAGGTCAAATAAGGATGTTGGAAATGTAACTCTTCTGGGCTCCAACCGTACGCCTTGCTATCCAATACAAGCTCAATTCCTTTCATCGTAGTGCCGGCAATCATTGGCACTTGGGCTTGATCCAAAATGATATGCTCGTATCGGGTTTCTAATCCTACCATTTCTCACCTCATTAACCACAAAGATTTTTACCGCAAAGGACGCAAAGAGCGCAAAGAAAAACAAAAATACTTTGTACCCTTTACGGTAAAAAGTATTTTGTTTCTGGCTGTGCCAAGCTACGATTAGAGATCGGATAATAGGCGAGTAATATCCAATCTCTAATCCCCAATAAAAGGTGCGGAGTTTACTTGTTTGATCTCTTAGTCTGCCAAGCCCAGATCATCACCCAAACCACGGGCGCTCTTGGGCATCGGCTTGTGGACGGCCACCGGGTTGACGGTGCGGTCGATCAGATCACGCGTCTCGGTGACGTTGAGCTTGTCGAAGAAGAACTGGAACTGCTCTTCCATGGCCGCAAACAGCGTGGTCTTGGCCTCTTCTGGTAGCGCCCACAACTCCGGCTTGTAGGCGCCCATGGCTTTTTTGCGCGCCTTGTAGTAGAACTGGGCGTCGGTCTCGCCGGCCTTGCGTTCGTCGGCCGCGTTGATGTTCAGCCAGCGGTAGATCTGCTCCTTGAGCGGCGCGGGGAAACCGGCGTGATCCATGAAAAGATTCTGGAAACCGGTCGCTAGGTGGATTTCCAGGGTCTGGATTTCGGGGAACTTGTTGAACAAATCGACGGGCAAGGTGCTGGCGCCATGTTGCACGGCACCGCCGGCGCCATATTCCCGCGCCCGTTCGCTCAACACCTTGAGCGTTTCGAAATCGACCGCTACCGAAGCCATCGTGCCATCGGGCAGGACGACGCCGCCGTGGCTGGTGCCTGTCTGCACGCTGATCTTGCTCAGGCCGACGTAATCGCCCAACAGCGCCAATTCCTTGTTGTAATTGCCCACGTAGGCGTCTAATTCTTCCACCGTCGAATTCTTGTGGCCCACTTCACCAATTTCGCCACCTAGGCTTACGGTGACGCCTTCCGGCTCTAGATCGCGCACAAACTGGGTCAGTTCAGCGGAGCGCATAAAGTTGTGATATTGCTGCTCATCCAGCGTTTCGGGGTCGAGCGTCACCAGAGTGCTGGTGTCGATGTCGATGTTCCAGAAGCCAGCGGGGATTGCTTCGGCGATCAGGTCTTTGACTTCCTGGATCGCGCCTTCCGGGTCCTTCTTATACTTGGATGCCTTGACCTGGAAGTGGTCGCCTTGGATAAAGATCGGGTGGAAGTAGCCCTCTTTGATCGCGGCGGCAATCGCGATCGTGGTATATTCGGCGGGCGCTTGCTCGGTGTAGCTCATTTCGCTGCGCGCAATCTCGAAGATAAAGGCGCCAGTGTTGCTCTTTTGCGCCGCGCGCAGGGCCGCCCGCATCACATCGTACGAGGCAAAACGGATGTTCATCGCCGGCACAGTGCGATCTTGCCATTCGTCGCGTGCCCGGGCGATGTAGAAGTCGTGGATGCTGGCCGGGCGGGCGCCCAGCGTCTGACCCAATTCCCAGATCAACCAGCGGCTGAATTGTTTGACTTCCTCGTTGCCAAAGACCGCATCGCGCACCAGCGTGTCGATGGCGGATTGGCGCAATTGGTCCAGATCGACCACTTCGACCTGGCCCTGGGCAATATTGACCACATTTTTTAGTTGTGTGCGCAGTTCATAGACAGATTCATGCAGCATGTGAAGATTCCTTTCATAGATAATTTTGTTTGTTA
>JBBRVA010000881.1:0-3556 GCA_038247295.1 Caldilineales bacterium
AACCAAAAAAGGTCATTATCGTCGCCGCTATGCGTAAACTCCTCCATTTAGCCTACGGCGTTGTCAAAAATAAAATTCCCTTTGACCCCCTTTACCCTGCCTCGCCCTTGCCCGCAACGTAGTATCTGTCTACCTGTTTCCTTGTTTACTCAATGCCTGAATCGTTACCAAAAACGAAACCTTATGCCGACCCATTTACAGCCATTCCAGGTATGAACATTTAGATTTGCTGACAATCACCCCGCCGTTTTGACGAATCCACTAAATGCGGTTAGGATTAGCCTACCCAAATTGATGTACGCGGTTTTCCTCAGTTTGTCCAACTGTTCGTCCAGCTAAAAATTCAACCGAGAGGAGGTGTGCCTTTGTCACAGCTAGTCGTGGCAGCCCCCAACGGAGTCGGCAAACCAGAAAACTCTGCTCAGTCTAATAACATTTTATTAGATGTTCGCCAGCTCAAAAAATATTTCCCCATTAAACGTGGCTTTTTTGCGCGCACAGTGGGCCACGTCAAGGCTGTAGATGGTGTCAGCTTTCAAGTGCACAGTGGTGAGACGCTGGGCTTGGTGGGCGAAAGTGGCTGTGGCAAGACGACGACCGGCCGCGTTATCCTGCGTGCGCTCGACCCTAGCGGCGGCGAAGCCTGGTTTCAAGACCCGCAACAGGGTCGCATCGATATTGCCAGCGCCGACAAACGCCAACTCAAACGGCTACGGCGCCATATGCAGATGGTCTTCCAAGATCCCTACGCCTCGCTCAACCCGCGCATGACGCTGTTGCAGAATGTGGGCGAACCACTGCTGGTCAACAACATTGCTAATGGCAAAGAGTTGGAAGATCGCGTGGCACGCTTGCTGCGGGTCGTCGGCTTGCGACCAGAGTACATGAACCGTTATCCGCACGCCTTTAGTGGCGGCCAGCGCCAGCGCATTGGCATTGCCCGCGCTCTGGCCCTCAATCCGCAACTGGTCGTCCTCGATGAACCGGTGTCGGCGCTGGATGTTTCGGTGCAGGCGCAAATTCTCAACCTTTTGCAGGATTTGCAGGCCCAATTTGGTCTTACCTATCTCTTTGTTGCCCACGATCTCAGTGTGGTGGAGCATATTAGTGATCGGGTGGCCGTGATGTATGTCGGGCAATTGGTAGAAAACGCCACGACTGCTGAATTATTCATCCACCCGCTCCACCCGTACACCGAAGCCCTGCTCTCTGCCGTGCCCCAGCCCGACCCAAGAAACAAACAAACATCGATTGTGCTAGAAGGCGACGTTGCCGATCCGGCCAACCCGCCCAGCGGCTGTTACTTCCATCCGCGCTGCCGCTACAGCGATGGCAAACGCTGTGTACAAGAGACACCGGAACTGCGCGAAGTGCAGCCGGGGCGCACGGTGCGCTGTCACTATGCCGAGACGTTGAATCTTGTCGGTGTAGCCGATAGCCGAGCCTAAGAAATTTCTGTTGGAGGACTATGACGGATAGCATCTATAAGCTACCTTTACTTTTAGAACCACAGCCCGAAGGCGGGTTTACAATTACTTGTCCGGTTCTGCCTGAATTAATTACTGAAGCTGATAGTCTAGGTGAAGCGTTCACCAATGTTGCTGACGCATTAGCCGCACTGCTTGAAATTTATGAAGATTTAGGGCGTCCATTGCCCGCAGTACTTCAGCCTTTAAAGACCAGTGTAGCCATTCTATGAAAGTCATGTTGCTCTTTCCACCCAACTGGACACCAACAATGCCACACTTGGCCTTGCCGACCTTGACTGCCTACTTGCGCGGCCACGGTGTGGACGTGGTACAACGCGACTTGAATCTGGAAGTCTTTGACGAGATTTTGACGCGTGCCTACATGAAGCGCGCCATAGACCAATTGCGCCAGACGTATGGACCCCAAGCCAACAGGCGAACACAACGCCACCCGGCGCCCAAACCAGATGTGATCGAGTGGGCGCTGCGCAATGGGCCGCAACTGGCAGCGCAGGTCGAACAGGCCAAACGTGTGATTCGCAGCGACGCCTTCTTTGATGGCCCGATCGGGCTGCGTGCCTTTCGCGTGTTGGCCGATTGCCTGGAAATTGCCTCGCTGCCCTTTTATCCGGCCAATCTGCACTGGCAAAGTTATGAAGCCGCCACGCCAGTGGATAACAGTCGCGCGCTCTTGCAGGCTGTGCGCGATCCTCAGCACAACATTTTCCTGGATATCTACCGCCGCGGCATCCTGGCTGACATTATGCGCGAAGCGCCGGATGTTGTGGGCATCTCGATTCCGTCGATGCCGCAGATGTTGGCCGGCATGACGTTGGGTTATCTGATCAAGGAAGCTGGGCTGGCCTGCCATGTCACGGTGGGTGGACCGCACATTACCATGTTGCGCGAACAATTGGCTCAGACGCCCGCCATCTTCAGCCTCTTCGATAGTGCGGTGGTATTTGATGGCGAAGTCGCCCTCTTGCGCCTGGTCGAGACACTTAGCAATCAGGATGACTTGATGCAAGTGCCCAATTTGATCTACAAAGCGGGCGACCGTATCCGCGTAACCCAGCGCAAAGAGCCGGAGAAGATCTCCGATCTGCCCTTGCCGGATTTTGACGGCTTGCCACTGGATCGCTATCTAGCCCCAAAGTTGGCGTTGCCCTTGCTAACGGCACGCGGTTGCTATTTTGGCAAATGCGCCTTTTGCAATGTGGGCTATGGCGAAGCAGAAACATTTAGCCAACTGCGCGCCGAGCAGCTAGCCGAGCAGATGATGGCTTTACACAATCGCTACGGCGTGCAGCATATCTTCTTTGCCGATGAAGCGATCACACCACGCAACTTAAAAAATTTGTCACCCATTTTGCAAGCAGCAGGCACGCCGCTGCACTGGGGTGGTTGCGCCCGCTTCGAAAAAGTGATTACGGGTGATCTATTGCACAGCATGTATGCCGGCGGCTGCCGTATGATCCTCTTTGGCCTCGAGAGCGCATCCACCCCGATCATGCAGGCAATGATCAAGGGCACCGAGGTGGAGCACATGAGCCGCATCTTGCGCGAAAGCCACGCGGCCGGCATCTGGAATCATACTTTTTTCTTTTTTGGCTTCCCTGGCGAAACGATCGAAAACGCCCAAGAGACGGTGGATTTTGTCTATGCGCACAAGCCGTATATCAACTCGGCCGCGCTGGGCACCTTTCTGATGGAGCGTGACTCCCCCGCCCATCGCTATCCCCAGTCGTTTGGCGTTAAAATCATTTTGGAAGACCCGGACAAGGATTTAGCGATCTACTTTGATTACCAAGTGGAGAAGGGCATGGACGATAAGCTAGCGGAATTGGTCGAAAGCCACTTCCTCAACAGCTTGCCGGTCAAGCCCTATCCACAGTTTTATGTGAGTGATGTCTTTCGCTTCTTATATGCCAGCCATCTCAGCGAGCGCAATCTCCCCCATCCGCCCTGGTTGGCAAAGGAGGTGGTGGCGGGGTAAGAAGATGACAGGATGACAAGATGACAAGATGACAAGATGACAAGATGACAGAGGGACACACCATGTCATCTTGTCTACCTGTCTACCTATC
>JBBRVA010000882.1:0-3537 GCA_038247295.1 Caldilineales bacterium
AACAGGGGATGAGAAACGAGTAATTTCCTGACTAACGGGAATAAAAAAAGGGGATGGGCCATAAGGCTCCATCCCCTTTTTTTATTCCCGTTACAGACCAGGCTCCCTCTAATTGCCAGCAAGAATTTTTCTAATTGCTTGACAGAAGCGAAAAAGGGGTGTATGCTATTAGTTACCGACCGACGGTCGGTTTGCTAAAATCATTGATAGGAAAGAATTTATGGCCCGTGTAATCAAAGAATATACAGTAAGACGCAACGAAATCCTGGATGTGGCGCAACAGTTGGTGCAATCCAAGGGATATGAGCAGATGACGATCCAGGATATTCTGGATGCCGTCCAACTCTCTAAAGGCGCGTTCTATCACTACTTTACCTCGAAGCAGCAATTGCTAGAAGCGCTGCTCGAACGCATGCAGGAAAAGATCGAACCGCTCGTGCGCTCGATTGTGGATGAGCCAAATTTGTCTGCGCTTGAAAAACTCCAGCGTATATTCATTATGATTGCGCGGTGGAAAAGCGCCCGGAAGGAATTTTTGCTGGCCTTATTACGTATCTGGTACGCCGATGATAATGCCCTCATTCGACAGAAAACGCGTGCTATGGCAATTAAGCGGATTGCACCGCAGATTCAGGTTATCGTCCAACAGGGGATCCAAGAAGGTAGTTTGACAACAGCTTATCCGGAACAGGTAGGTGAATTGATCCTAAATCTTATTCAAGATCTGGGCGAAACCCTGGCGGGCTTATATCTTGCGTTTGATCCGGCGCATGACGATATGTTGCGGATCGAACGGACGACTGCCGCCTATACGGATGCGCTTGAGCGCGTGTTGGGCGCCCCAAGCGCATCTTTGCTGCTCGTTGATGCGCAGACGCTGCGCGAGTGGACTATCTCGTCGAGTGAAACACAATTACAACCAATGTTACAAGCAGGGGTTGCTGTATAAATGCCACACTGGCAGAGGTGAGTCGATGGCTAAATATTTGAAAATGGCCTGGCGCAACTTGTGGCGCAACTGGCGTCGAACTAGCATTGCCCTGGTGGCGATGGTGCTGGGCTTGATCTTGCTGCTCTTTTTTGATGGCATGATCAAAGGCTCCGATCAAGCCATCTATGGCAACGCGGTGCGCTTGTACGGTGGCAATATTCAAGTGCATGCGGCCGGCTTCCGCGCCAAGGCAAACCGGCTGCCACTCTATCCCTTGACCGATGCAGGCACGATCGTGCAGACGGTGCGTGCCCAACCCCAGGTGGTAGCAGCGGCGCAGCGGATCAACACGGGCGGCCTGATTAGCAGCCGTGAAGGCGCCTTTCCGGTCAGCATAACAGCCATTGAGCCGGCGATCGAGGCCCCGTATAGCATTCAGGCGGCCAACGTTACCGCCGGCCGCTTTCTACTGGAGGGGGAAGGCGACGCCATCCTAATCGGCAAAGGGTTGGCCGACCTACTCCAGGTCAGCGCGGGCGATCGGGTAACCTTGTTGGGCCATAGTAAACACGAAACCATGCGCCAGCGCACGATGACCATCGTTGGCATCTATGACCTGAAAATGCCGGAACTGGAAAAGCGGATGGTCTTTATAACGTTGCTGGAAGCGCAGACGCTTTATAATTTATACAACCAGGCAACCGAAGTAGCCGTCTCGTTGCAGAATGTGAACCAGGAGGGCGCTACGATTGCCGCCCTACAAGCGGCGCTGCCCGATTACGAAGTTGATTCCTGGGCCACCCTGCGTCCAGAGATCCGCGATACGTTGCAGACAAAATTGGCATTTACGAGCTTTTTTGGAATTTTTGTCATCTTAATTGCCAGCATTGGCATTCTCAATTTGCAATTGATGGCCGTCTTCGAGCGGACGCGTGAGATGGGCGTTCTGGCCGCGCTTGGCATGAAAGGCCGCCAGGTAATCGGGCTCTTCCTGCTCGAAGGCACGCTGATCGGCGTTTTGGGGGCGGTAATCGGCGGTCTATTGGGTGGCTTATTGATGGGGCTGTTGAGTCAAATAGGTATTGATTTTTCCTTTTCAGCAGGTCTGGGGGAGATCACCGCCTTAATGGGCGACCGGCTCTATCCGACCGTTACCATCGGCGACATCATCAGCCGGGGCTTGATTGTTATTTTAATCGCAGCCTTGGCGTCGCTCTATCCTGCCTGGCAAGCAGCGCGCAAAGAACCGGCGGATGCGCTGCATCATGTGTAGGAGGAGGTCAGCGTGGCATTAGGTAAACTATGGGTTATCGCTTTTCGTGATTTGGGGCGCAACCGGCGACGTTCGATTTTGTCGTTGCTGGCTGTGGCATTGGGCTTGGCGTTGCTGATTATGCTCAACGGTTTTATCGCCGGGGTCACAGACGAAGCGCTGCAAAATAGCATTCGGCTGCGCACGGGGCATCTGCAACTGCGCGCTGCCAGCTATAGCGAAGAAAAGGTGAGCTTGCAGTGGAAGGATTTGCTCGCCAATCCGGACGAGTTAGCAACACGCGCCGCGGCGATGAGCGAAGTAAAAGCGGCCGCTCCGGTGTTGTGGGTGGGCGCCATCCTCAGCACAAGTGACGAAGCGGTCGGCTTGCAGCTGATCGGCATTGAACCTGAATCGGCCGTCTATGCCCCCATTCAGTCGACGATGGTGGCCGGCGAGTTTCTAATCGCTGATGATCGTACGGGGGTGTTGATGGGCAAGCGCCTGGCAGACAGTTTGGGCTTGGCGGTTGGGCAAAAGGCGAATTTGGCCGTCGTCAACGCCGATGGTCAACTGGAAGAAGCAAGCTTAACCATTCGTGGGCTCTTCGCCAGCGGCGTCCTCAGCTACGACGAGAGCGCAGTCTTGCTACCATTGGCCAGAGCGCAATCCTTCACACGCACGGATAATCATGCCAGCGCGCTGATCATTCTCCTTCATCAACAGGAGGATGCGGAGCAAGTGGCGGCGGCGCTGCAAAGTCCCGCGGTTGTCGCCCTCACCTGGCGCACGTTGAACCAGTTGTTTTTGCAGACGATGCAGACCGCGATGAGTTTTTATACGATCCTAGATGCGATTGTCATGCTGATCGTGGCGGTGATCATTGCCAACACCTTATTGATGGCCGTCTTCGAACGGATCCGCGAAATGGGGATTCTGGCCGCACTGGGCATGAAAGGCCGCCAGATCATGCAAATGTTTCTGTTCGAGGCCGCGATCCTGGGGTTGGCCGGCATTGGCCTGGGTGTTGTGATCGGTTCTGTTGGGGTGCTCTGGCTCGCCAACGTAGGCATTCCGATTGGCGAAGCCGCGGCGACCACGAGCAACATCGCGCTGGGTGGCGTGATGCATGCGCGCTTTGTGCCCACCACCTTTGCCTGGCTGGCGCTGTGGACGTTCATCATTACGCTGCTGGCTTCGATCTATCCAGCCTGGTTTGCCGCCCGTCTGGAGCCAGTGCAAGCGTTACACGGTAAATAGAAGTGAAAGAACAAACTCATGGACATCATTCAAATAGAAAATGCGACTAAAATCTATCAAATTGGCGCCGTCGAAACGCACGCGCTGGATGGCG
>JBBRVA010000883.1:0-3532 GCA_038247295.1 Caldilineales bacterium
GTAGTTGGCTATGGTGTAGTAAGCACAGACCCGCTAAGTCTCACACCCGGTCTGGAACTCTTCTCGGTAACCGAAACCATTGCGGTGCCGCCGGCAGATGGGGTTATGAATTGGAAAAGCACCATAGCCCAAATCCAGGAGATACTTGGACCTGCGCTGTCTGGCAATATCTTTCCGCGACCGGCATCGCTCTTTCTGCTCTCGGAAGAAATTGGTGGTCAACTTACCTACAAACTCGTCATATTTTTCCTTGTCGACCGCAATGGAGAAGAAATACTGCCGGATGGCATTAGCGACCTGCGGGTAAAGTGTAGCACCTGTACAGTAAATTGCCCGTTTTGGTGTCCTATCATCAGGTGATGAGGGTGACGTTCAAGGTATTTCTAAGCGGGATTGGCACTGCTGTAAGTGAGCGCCGCCTACGATGAACCGAGTAACAGGTGTATGTGAGCGGAAGCAACCTTGTACTAGCGCAAACTTCCCCGTAAGGCTGCCTGCGCCGCGTG
Source organism: Caldilineales bacterium (assembly GCA_038247295.1). Classification (GTDB taxonomy): domain Bacteria; phylum Chloroflexota; class Anaerolineae; order Caldilineales; family Caldilineaceae; genus JAPLGZ01. The sequence goes on from JBBRVA010000883.1 coordinate 507, forward strand.
ATAGCCACACATGCCATGCACGCCGCCGCCTGGCGGCGTTGATGATGAACAGAGATAGAGTCCCTTGACGGGGGTGGCATAGGGGTTGAGGCGTGGCACGGGCCGCGTCCACATCTGCAAAATATCCTGCATACCACCGTTGATGTCACCGCCAATGTAGTTGGCGTTGTACTGTTCAATATCCCTCGTATTGTGCACACTGCGCGCCAAGATTAAATCCTGAAACCCCGGTGCGAAGCGTTCAATTTGCCCTTCAATTGCGGCTGTCATGTCAACGGTTGATCCATTGGGCACGTGACAGTAAGCCCAGAGGGTATGTTGGCCGGTGGGCGCGCGCGTCGGATCAAACAAGCTCTGTTGCGTAACCAATACGTAGGGGTGCTCTGGATGGCCGCCTTGTCCAACCGTCCTTTCGGCTGCCGCAATTTCTGTGAGTGTCCCACCTACGTGGACGGTGCCGGCGCGATGGCACTCCGCCGCACGCCAGGGCACGGGCCCGGCCAAGGCATAGTCGAGCTTGAAGACCCCCGGTCCATAACGGTAACGTGCCAATTGACGCTTGTAAGCCGTGGGTAGGCGCGCCCCGGCTAACGTGAGCATTTGACGCGGTGTCACATCCAACAAGATGGCGCCCGCCCGCGGCAGTTCATCCAGAGTGGTGATTTCCCATCCGGTAACGATTTCTCCACCCAAGCTCTTAAAATAGGCCGCCATTGCATCGGCAATCGCCTGCGAACCACCGCGCGGCAGCGGCCAGCCCACGGCGTGACCTAGGACGCCAAGCATAAGGCCGAATGACGACGTAAAGATACGTTCTAAGGGCATGATCGCATGCGCAGCCAGGCCGGCAAAGAGCGCCTGGGCGCGCTCATCCCGAAAGAGCCAGCGCGCCAATTGGGTGGCCGGCAATAAGGAAGGTAGACCAAAACGCGCTAGATCAAATAAATGGGGCGACAACGGCAGCGCACTCAGTAAAGCGGGCGCCAGCTTGGGCCAACTGATTGCCAGCGGTTGCATCAGTTTGCGCCAAGCTTCGCCATCGGCGCCAATCGACTGGGCGGTGGCGTCGAACGCACGGTGTAAAGCGACCGCCGTACCATCATCCAGCGGATGGGCCAAGGGAATGTCTGGTTGAATCCAACCTAAACCGTATTCAGCAAGTGGTAAATTGGCAAAAAAAGGTGACGCCACGCCCAGGGGGTGAATGGCCGAACAGATGTCATGGCGAAAGCCGGGCAGGGTTAATGCTGCGGTGCGCATACCACCGCCCACGGTGGCTTTGGCTTCTATCAGCAACACCGAGTGGCCGGCGCGCGCCAAGGTGATTGCCGCCGCCAGGCCATTGGGGCCGGCGCCGACAACAACTGCATCATACGATGAATGATTAGGCATACAAATGGCTCGATAATCTATAATCAGGTTTAGGCGGGTGGTGTGGCGCGACCCCAGAAGCGGCGCAGCAAGCGAATGGGCATATGCAGACCCGTGCGGATGGCAGCGTTGTGCCAGACGTTGCGTACCTCTGACCATTGCATGCGTGGATCGATGCAGATGGTCGTTTGCTGTACGACACCTTTGACCCCAAACGACTGGGCCAAATTCAACGGTGTACCATGCCAGAAGAGATCTTCTATCCTGTGGACAATGCCAAGCCGGCAACCGATCTCATACAGTGGGTCGCCAGCCCGAATCAGAGCCGGGATCTGCGCCACCGTACTATCCCCTTCTTCTTGGGCGCTAAACGTGATCATGCCGGCAAACATGTGGCCCTGGGGTGTCATAAACGAAAAAGAGACATCGTCGGCATAGATAACCATGATGCCAGTCGACAATTGCATTGCACCCGGCGCAGCAAGATTTAGCAAAGCAACCTCGCCGGGCGCGATGCTGGCTAGGGGTGCATAAAATTGATTGCCTTTGGGCCAAAAGTGGGGGAAGTTCTCCTTCCACACTTTAATCACAGCGGCCGGCTGGATCGCAAGTCCAAGCAGCATCAGGTCCTTTAGAGATGGAAGACTAATTCAACGGTATGATATTGATCGTCGCTGCTGATGTGCATTTCGTCGACCATATTTTTGATCAGAAAGAGCCCCCAGCCGCGCGGCGACTGTAGCCCGTCCAGCTTGGCCTGCAAGTTTGGCGTCTGCACGTCCGGGATCATTTTGCCGCCACCCTGATCGGTGATCCGTACGATCAAGGCCTGCGCCGAAGTGAGCACCTGAATTTCTGCCATCAAATCCGCCTGAAACCCGTTGCCGTGCTCAATCGCGTTCATCGTCGTCTCGGCCACGGCCGTTTTCAAGCGTTCCAATGTCCGCGGTGGCAGATCCAACTGGCCGTTGATGGCCAGTAAATGGCGCAAGCGGGGAAAGCCAAACATCTCACGCGCGGCGTTGTGTGCTTCCACCAGACCATCGCTGTAAAGCAGAATGCTATCGCCTGGTGCAAGCGTGGTTTCGACCTCTTCATAATTCATATCGGGGAGCAGACCCAGCGGCATGCCACGCGCCCGTAGTTCAATCACACCCTCTTTTGTCCGCTGACCCGGCAGATTGTGGCCAGCATTGGCAAACCAGAAATGGCCAGTATCTGGATTAAAGATGGCATAAAGACAGGTAACAAACATCTTAGGCGGGATTTCCGGGCAAAGCAGGTTGTTGACGCGTTTTAGCACCTCTCCCGGGGCGGTGTATCGTTCGATGGTGCCGCGCAACATGCTGCGCGTGGAGGCCATCACCAATGCCGCGGGCACGCCTTTGTCTGTCACATCGGCGATGACAATGCCGAGCCGCCCATCTGGCAAAGCGATAAAGTCATAAAAATCGCCACCAATCGCCTGCGCTGGCTGCCAATAGGTGGCCACTTGCCAGCCCAGCAACGCCGGCAGCTCGCGTGGGAGCAGGGTTTCTTGCACGATGCGCGCCACGCGTAGCTCTTGTTCCATGCGCTCACGTTGGCGGGTTTCCACTTGTTGCTGGTAGACCAATTGTGCTACGCGCACCGCGGGGGCGGCTTGCGCGGCCAAA
>JBBRVA010000884.1:0-3530 GCA_038247295.1 Caldilineales bacterium
CGGTTTTCATCCACCGGTTGACTAAACTGGAAAACGCAGCATTGAATCAAATGACGCGATAGCGCCAAACACTATCAACCGTGTCTACCGCCACCCGCGCTTCGGCTTGTAACAGATCCAGATAGCCCACCACCATCCACACGCCCGCCAAACCGACTGTTTGCGCGCGTGGCCCATACATGTGCGCGAACAGATCCGCAACCTTGTCCACCCCAGCGACGATATGACGCCAACATTCCTCTTTGCGTTCGTGAATGCGCGCCTGCTGGCTGCGGATCACGGTGCGATGGTCGGTAAACGGGATGCCGTGGCCGGGGTAAACCGTCTCGATATCCAGCGCAGCCAAACGATCCATAGAGAGCAGCATGTGCGGCAAGGCGGGCTGACGCACTTCGCCTACGGCTGGCGCTTCTACCACCGGCGTTGGTGTGGGGATCATCAACATATCGGCGGCGAGCAATTGGCGGGTCTGCGCTTGGTAGAAACAGGTGAGGTGGCTATCATGGCCGCGCAGATGTAAAACTTGCCAGGCCAACCCGCCCAGCACCAGTTCGCCCTCATCCGCAAAGCGGCCAATGCGCTCCGCCGGAATCGGCTGCCAGGCGTCCAATGTGCCTTGCATCCAATCCAGTGAGGATTGGCAAAACTCGGGCGCCAACCCCAACCCTGGCAAGAAGCTGGTGCGATAGTAGTCCATGCGTTGCTGCCAGCGCTGGGGGAAATGGTGCAACCAATCTACACCCACTTCTGCCATCCAGATTTGCGCTTGGCTTTCTCCGGCAATGCGGGCAGCACAGCCATAATGATCAACATGCGGATGAGTGATGATCACACGCGCCAGATCAGCAATCGCCAAACCGTGTTCGCCCAAGGCCGCATTGAGCACAGACCAGGCCACGGCGGAGTAAAAACCGGCATCGATCAAGATCGGTTCGGGCGTGCGAAAGAGGTAGACGTTTACCGTGCCACCGTTGGGCGAAAAGGGTAGGGCGATGCGAATGGGTGTAGATTGATTAGCTAACATGACGCAGCATTATCCCGCAGATCGGACTGATTTGCGAAACAGAATGAGCGACAACAGCCAATTTCCTCAAAACCCTCCTTGACAAGCTACCCTTCCTTGATTACAATTAACCCATGATTACAACATTAACAGGGAAGAATCAGATCACCATCCCAGCGGAGTTGGTCAGACAACTGGATCTGCAACCAGGAACTCGGCTCGATTGGTCCATTCAGGAAGATGGAACGCTCATTGCCCGCCGCATACCCAGGCGCGGAGAATTGGCACGCAAAGCAGCAGGAATGGGCAGAAAATGGCTTACACAAGGGGCAGACCCTATTGCCGAGTTAATTACTGAACGCATGCAAGACGATTTCGATGAAGGGTTGGTATAGTGTATCTGCTGGATTCTTCGGCCTGGCTAGCGCATCTTTTTGGCGAACCAGGGGTCGAGCACGTTAATCTTCTGTTCGATGATCCGTATGCTGAAATAAGCATTTCTGTTCTCTCCCTTCCAGAAGTCTATGCCCGTCTCCGGTCACTTGGCAAACAAGAACAGTGGCGCACAATATGGGAAACGTATTCAATATTGTTCACACGAGTCATTTCAACTAGCGAGGCAGCTGCCCACCAAGCAATTGTCTTACGCGCTGCTAGCCAAGAACGTTTACCCACAATTGATGGGCTAATTGCTGCAACCGCCATTGTCCACGAACTCACCCTGGTTCATCGTGATCCCCACCTTGCGGCGATCCCCGCCCAGCTTATGCAACAGATACAGTTGCCAGACAAGTGATTGTTTTCACACTTTTCACAGATGAGCCTTTTTATTCAAACATAACTTTCAATTGCTTAAAACGCGTTGGATTGGAGAGCACATCGGTCGAATCTACAAACTGATCGACGCTGCCGAGGTGGGCAGGCAGGGCGCGCACTTCTTCGCTGCCGATCACAGCGCGCAGCGCATCGGCAAAATTGTCGGCATGGATAACGAGAAAAGGTCGATTGTAGTAAGCGGAGACCTGGGTTGGTTGCGGTTCGGTGATGCCCAACCGATTGTGCATGCCGGCGACCACGGCATAAGCCGCGCTCAAATGTGTTTCACGATCTGGCCAAGTCGGCGCGCTCAACACTTGCTGCAAGATCGGTGATAGTTCGGCGGCACACCCCAGGTGTGCAAAGGCCGTGCCAAACCATTTGATGTAAGGTGCATATTGGCGTTCGATCAAAAAGCAGAGCCCCATCATGTCACGCACGAGGCGCGCCGCCACCACTTGCGAGCCGAGTTCATCACCCACCTGACCACAGCGCCCCATGAATGCTTCTTCTTGCGCAATGCGCCGCCACTGGCAAGTCATCAGATAGAGCCAAACATCGTGTGGATAATAGTGTAACGTGGCGCGGATGCGGTCCAATTGGCCTAAACCATCATGAAAGACCTGCCCGGCCGTAACCGTGCGCAGAATTTGCTGGGGAAAGGTCAGCCAATCGACGACGCGCGCGGGATGCGTAGGATCGTAGTTGAGCCACGTATTAAAAAAGCGGCGTATCGTAAGAATTTCTACACCGTGGTGGCTCGGTCCGCCGTGATCAGCGGCGGCAAAACTTGTCTCATAGCCATGAATTTCGGCGCGAAGTTCCTGACGCAGCATCTGATCGATTGAGTCACGATACAACTGTTGACCCGTATCAGTCAAAAAGAGTAAAAGCCGTGGTCCCCAGTCGTGATCGGTCGATTGGGGTGTGTCAAAGCCCAGCACTTCCAAGCCAGCCCCAAGCAGACCGGCGCTATAAGGCAGCTCTGGAAAATGAGCAGCCAGCAATGGTTGAACCGCTTCCGCATAGAACAGCTGGCTCAGTTGCAGGCCGGTGATAAATGGTTGATTCAAGTAATTCTGCTTTCCCTATAGTGGCATGTTGGATTGAACCATCGAGTAAAAATTATACGATTGATCACTAAAACGCTCAATTTACGCAACAGGTGATAAATCAAGTGCATTTTGCAACTTACTGCTCACTTTTGCGTATAGATTGGTGAACTGCAAACACATGGACCAGTGCAGAACTTGATCGAAAGGTAAATTTTAAGATGCGGTATATAGAGGAAGAAATGAATTCAACGGTAAAAAATCCAGGTCTTGCAGCGGTGTTGAGTGCGCTCCTCCCCGGTCTGGGCCAAATCTACAATGGGCGTATCCTGTGGGCCATCTTCTGGTTTGTGATCACGCCAGGGCTTTGGATTGGGTCGGGTGGTACACTCGGCTGGATCTGCCATGTGCTCTCTGCCTATCAGGCGTATCGGCAAGCCCAACGCCACCTGTATCGAAGGTAGGCGGACGAGAGTAAACGATTAAAATTTATGCTGAACGTGTAAATTTGAAAATAAAATAGGCACAACGGCCAAGGCTATCAATATAGCCTTGGCCGTTCTGTATTCAAGAAAGCCAAGTGGGACGCGGGTTAAAGCGGGGTAAAGCGGCTTTTACTTGTGTTGCAAATCCGCGGTTACCCGCGGTTTTACGCGTCC
>JBBRVA010000885.1:0-3525 GCA_038247295.1 Caldilineales bacterium
GCCGGCCAGACGCAACACCTGGAGATCAGTTTGAAATTCGAGATTGCAGCCTGGGGTTTGAAAGGTCCATGAATGATTGACAACATGGGGGGCATCATCCGTCAATGGGTCACCATCTGGATCGAGTACCCATTGAAAAGCAGCATGAATGCCCGCCACGGTAGCCGCGCCTTGATCATTGAAAATCTTGGCCGCGATCCATTGTGCATCCGGCGCGACGCCAACTGTCGTCCCACCTGCGGCGCCGCCCACCATGACGCCCATCGTCCACGTGCCATGACCACTGCTGGCGCCGGCCATGTCGACCGGTGTCGCGTGTTGACCGGAGGGATCAAACCAACTATTGGCTCCCCCGCGCCATTTGCTGGCTAGGTTGGGATGGGTGACATCGACGCCTGTGTCAAAATTGGCGACCACGATGCCTTGCCCGCGCCAACCCAAATCCCAAAGCGCCGGGGCGTTGATCGAGACAAGATTTGATTCAGGTGATACGCCGCTTTGGAAGTGAGCAGTCGCCGGTATAAAGAGGGACGCATTGGGGGTGACAGTTTGCACGGCGGGCAAGGCTGCCACTTCCGCAATCACATCTGGGGTCGCCGTTAGCAGCAGGCCATTAAAAACCCAGTAGTATTGCACGTCACCGACCTTGCCTTCGGCGCGCCGGGTGCGCAAGAGCTGGCGGAGCCCACGTTGCGACGTATCTGCGTGGTTGCGTAGCGCCTGGATGATCCGTCGCAGCCGTACGCGCCGCAGCCGGTCACGAATGCCGGATAAATCGGCGCGATCTTTGAGCTTGACAATGACCGTGGTCATCTCATTGCTTTGCAAATTTGCTAGCGTCTGCTGTACCTCTGCGGTAAGCGTAACGGTCGCGTCCACGGCTGGCGGCGTGCCTACATCCTGCGCCACAACTGGCGCGCCTCCGCCCAGTCCGACGCCTATCCCCAATATCAGCAATCCAGATAAAATCCAAGCAACCAGTTTTTTCATCAAACCTCTCCACTCAAGTTCGGATCATGCGCTGCTGACTGTACGCCGTTTGATGCATTTGCCCAGCCGACAAACTGGCTACCTCACCGACCGGGACCCACTGGTTATCCTTGTTTTTTAGCGCATCGCCGACAATAAAGCGACCGCCGGTGCCAAACAGGGTGAGTCCAACCACACCCGTGGTGGCCCAAACGCCCGTTTCTAGAAAACGTCTGCGTCCCATCTCTTCTTGCTGTTTTTTTGGTTCTGGAAGATCATCGATCGGAAACTTCTGTTCATCCATAGTGCGCTCCCTTTCATAGTGATTCGTCTTTGCCTGCGATGAGCAACTAAACTGGGGTTAATCATTCAGTTGTTAGCACCGCCACATCGGTGTGGGGCGCGGTTGAGGTCTGTAATCAAGGCGAAACCGGCGGTTGAACAACGGCTTCTGCGCCGAGCAACCGCTCATCACGCTGAAGCTTACGGTTGGGCAGCGGTCGCGACGTCTGCCACCACCAACCCGCCGCACCCAACCCGATCACCAACAAACAGCAACCGGCGAGCCACATGAGCAGCGGGTTGAGTGGGCGTTTCGACCAAAGCACAGGCTGTACTACGCCGGGCGGCGCAATAACCCAACGAAAAGGGGCCAACGCGTCTGGTTGACCAGGGCGGCGCGTCACGACATCAATTTGCCACGCCCCAGCCAGATCTAGATAGTTGCCGGTCAACTGATAAAGCCCGGGTCCGGCCAGTTCGCCAACGGCGACGACGGGGTCGCGGTTGGCGTTGGGTGAGCTGAAATGCAGCAATACCTGGGCGATTTCCGTGCTGGTTGCCGATTGGGTGGCAACGTTGCGCACAGTAAACAGATTCTGCCCTGGCCGGTTGGGCGTCACATCCAGGGTGACGAAAAGATCGCCCACACGCTGCCCAAGCGACGGTGTAATATCTTCGGGCGCAATCGTGAATTCCACACCACGCGGCGGCGGTGTTGCGGTGAGCAGTCCCGTCAAGGCAAAGATCAACACGCCCAACGCAACTTCAAGGCCAATCAGACGGGGCAACTGGGCGAACCGCAAGGGCGTCCAGCCGCTTGGGCGCCCAAGCCAGCGTGCGAACGGGCTCGCCAGGTGAGGATGCACCAGCATGGTATTGAGCAAACCGCAAACAACAGCTAGCAGCACTACGCTTAGTTTGCCCAATAACAATTGGCCGTACACAGTCGTCAGCAGCGCATCCAACGAAGCAACCTGCTGCCCCATACTAAAGAGTCCAGTGGCAATCAGCAACCCCACGTTTAGCACCGCCAGCCAGCTAAATGCGTACCAATTCAGCGCATGCCATGCCGTCGCTTCCCTTATCCCGCGCTTGATGGTTGGCAACACGATCACAGCCAAGGCGATCAACCCACCCATCCACAGGCTTGCGGCCAGCAAATGGACAGTGGCATTACCCAGCGCGAGCAACCAATTGGGACTGCTACTGATCGCATGGCCGGACAGCGCTTGGACGATCAATAAATCGACGGCTCGTCCTGCAATGACCAGGAAAGGCCAAGCGCTGTTGAAGGCCTGCCGCCGGCTGGTTAACCACCAGAGCCCCGCGCCGACGAACAAGAGCAGTGCTTGCCGCACCAACCATAAGGTACCCCAGTGCGTTTGCGTCAACATCGACCAGGTTTGCACCGACCAAGTAGCATTGACCGAAAGCGCAGCCTGTGCGCTAGCTACCTGCCAGGCCAACAGCCCTAGACCGATGAGCCAAGCACTGGCGGCGCAAGCGGCGGCCCAGCGCAGCAGGCGCTGGCGCAAAGCTTGTTGCGCGGCGGCAGCCAGCGCGGTTGCTTGGGCTGTCACTGGTGTCAGAACAAACTGGGCAATGGCTAATGCGCCCACCAGGCTCGCGATGAAGAGGAAATTGGCCCAGCGCAGCCCACCTTCTAGCAAAGATGGTAGGGTAGAAAACGAAGTCGTTGCTATGCTCGGTCTGGGCGGCGCGCCTGTGTTCTGGCCGACACTAAAAGTAGTAAACCCTTGGCTAAAATGACCATCCGATTCGTCGAGCGCCTTCCACAGCAGCGTGTAGGTGCCCGGCTTCAGCGCGGGCAGCGTTACATTCAAAACCGTCGCTTCCGCGGCATCACTGCGGATGCTAGGCCCCAACACGGGTTGATTCTGCTCATCCAGGAGTAGCACAGAACTAAAATTGGTGACGACGGGTTCGCTCAACCAGAGTTGTACTTCGCTTGGTGCCAGAGTTAACACTTCGCCATCGGCCGGTTCGGCGCGAATGAGCGTAGCATGCGCCAGTGCAGCCTTGCTGGGTAAGAAAATTTGCAAACCGATGACCAGCAGCACCAACAGCGCGCCACGCAGGGAGCGTCGCTTGCCGGTCAGAATGCACTGATACTTGCTCATGTTACTTCTCCACGCTAATTACGCTGAAAAGCAGGTTTTGCCGGCTCTACATTGCGTAGGTCATCGCCTCTGGCGTGACGGCTTTCGCCAGCGTACCTGTCACGCCAGAGGCGATGACCTACCTAAACGCCAC
>JBBRVA010000886.1:0-3516 GCA_038247295.1 Caldilineales bacterium
ACAATCTGCCCAGCTACCTGTAAACGCTCTAGCGCCACTTCCAGATCGTGCAAGATGACCGGCATGGTGTAAGGCAGGCTGGGTTTGTCGGACCGTCCATGCCCACGCAGATCGAGGGCAATGACGCGATGGGCCAGGCCAAAGTGGCTCAATTGGTGCTGCCACTGGATAGCCTGGCCCCCAAAGCCATGAATCAAGACCAGCGTTTTTTGCGGCAATTCCGGGGCTATGTCAATCACCGATAGATGCACCCTGGGCTGGGTTGTCACATCTACCTCGCGCCGGTAAAGTTCCAGATCGGTTTGCATAGCGGCTAGGCTCCAGGTGGAAGCGGGGATGGCACAGTCAGTTTTAGATCTATATGCCTATGTTACGTTGCTATGGGAGGAAAATCAAATTGGTCAACGGGGAAGAAGTGAGACAGTAGGACAGTGAGACAGTAGGACAGTGAGACAGTAAGACAGTGAGTCAGTAAGACAGCGGATCAGTTTTTACTGTCCTACTGTCCTACTGTCCTACTGTCCCACTGTCCTATCTTACCAATCCCTCTAACAGTGTACCCTAATCCGTCATCCAGGTTGACATTCCAGATAGGGCGCGCTACAATTCCTGCTATGACCAACGTTCCGCCATCTACTGCGCGTTCACCTGCAATCCGTACGAATGTCGCCTATCTGGTCGATGATCAGGCTGGGCGACCGACCGGTTTGCGCGTGGTCGAGCCACCCCCTGATACTCGCCAGGCGATGCGTGGCAACCTCTATGCGCTTGTTGATCTGATTGGCGATGACACCCAGCGCGCAGCCTACTCCGAACGGCTACTTAGCATTATCCAACGTACTTATTATACGCTAAAAGGTAGCCAATCATTGGTCCTCACCGAAGCTTTGCGCGAGGCGCGACGTGCTTTGCAAGAGCTGAATCTCCACCATGAAGCTATCGCTGCCCAGACGGCCACATCTGCACCTCGGCCCAGTGACAACGCAGATACGTTGCCAAGTGATACCGCGGCGTCTTTGCAAAGTGGGGGCCCTGTGCCACTACAAGCCGGCATTTTGATCGCCGCCCTCCTGGGCGAACGTTTGCTCATTGTCGGCAGTGGACCGGCCCTGGCCTTGATCACGGCAGAACGCGGGGTGGATGTCTATCCATCCGGGGCGGCGAGCGCACTGCCAAACGAACCGGACGTAGAAGCAACGCCCGAAATCTATCGGCAGAGCCTGGCGATCGGCAGTGCTTTCTTTCTAGGCGGTCGCCGCTGGTTGCAACGGATCTCCATGCGCGAACTGGCGGGGACGGTTGCTTATTTGGATGAGGAAAATTGTAATGATGCTGTTAGCGGACTGCGCGAGCTGACCCAACGCAGTGAATTGCCCGGTCTATTGGTGCTGCTCACCTCTGGCGACACTGCAGATGGACCTGTGCCGGCGCGCCCGCCGCTTTTACGGCGTCCCCGCAGCGGTGGCGGGCTGCCAACGGCGGTCAATGCCCAGCCGCCCATGCACCAGCCGTCCATTGCTTCTTCTGCGTCGCGGGCTCTGCCGGCAATCACTACCTCCGCGCCGGATCGATCTCGGCTCGGCCAGGAGCCGCAAGCGATGCTGGTGCGTGCGACTGCACAAGCCGAACCAGGCGAACGATCCACTGCACGTGGGCCAGGGCTTTCCACAAGGGTGGCACAAACCACACGCCAGGGGTTACAGCGGGTACGCGAATTGCTAACCGGTATGTTACCGGATCGGATGCCACCAACATCTTCGACTTACGACGCGTTTGATCAAACTGTAACTGTGCCAGCGGTGCTGCGGGCCGCTGAACAACCGCTTCCCGCTGAATCCCAAGTAACCAACTTGCCCAATGCCCCACTCAGTAACCGAGCAAACCCACTTTTTGCCTTGCCCCGCCGTAGCGAAGGCAGCCGGGCTCGTCTTTTTATTTTGTTGGCGGTTCTGATCCTGGTCTTGGTGCCGGTGGTGGTTACTGCGGTCTATTGGCAACAAGGCGCCGATAATCGCGCCGAGGCGGCTGCTTTACTGGATTTGGCGGCGGCGCGTTTTAGCAGTGCCCGCCAAGCACTTGATGCCGGTGATAGTGTCAATGCCCGTGCCCAGTTAACCGAAGCCCAAGAACATATTGATCGGGCGATGCAGATCCAAGGGCGGACTACCCAGGGCGACGAGTTGTCGGCGCAAGTGCAGAGTGAACTGGCCAATGTGTTACAGATCCACAAATTGTATGGATTGGCCCAACCGTTGGTCAAGTTCCCAGCCGATGCGCAACCCCACCGTGTGATTGTGGTAGACCAAGATATTTATGTGCTGGATATCGGCCGTCAACAGATTCTGCGCTTCCGCTTTGATCCAGCCAACAACAGTGTGGCTGATCAAGCCGGTGAAGTTGTGTTGGAAACGGGTGCGCGCGTCGATGATATTACTGTCGGTCGCTTGGTCGATATTGCCTGGCAATTGCCAATTCCTGGCGTTGAGGATAAGGCTAATCTGCTTGTGTTGGACCGTAATAATAACGTCTTCCGTTACAACCAGAAGGTGGAAGGGATTACACGCTTAACCTTTGCAGACCAGAGCGCCTGGCGTTTACCAAACCAAATCGAAACCTATTCTGGGCGCTTGTACATTACCGATGAGGGCGCCGCCCAAATCTTCCGCTATACTGGGGGCAACTACGAAGCGCCACCCGAAGCTTGGTTTGCGCCCGAAACGCAAGCCCGGCTTACAGGCTTGCAAGCTTTGGCCATTGATGGTGATATTTGGTTGCTCTTTACCGATGGCCTGCTTTTGCGCTATAGCGAAGGCAAACAGGTGGCGTTTTCTTTGGACAATAGTGTTGGTCGTCCGCAAGAACCCGTCGATATGGTGGTGGGGGATCAAGGTGATTCGTCCATTTATCTGGCCGATGGCGCCGGTGAGCGCATTTTGATCTTTAGTAAAGATGGCAAATATCAACGCCAGCTTCAGGCGGCAGAAGGCAATCCGTTGCGCGGTCTGCGTGGTATGTTTGTTGATGAGGTGACAAGCTCAATCTTTATTCTGACGCAATCTGCTTTGTATCAACACGTATTGCCCCAATGAATTAGCTGAAGGGCGAAGGCTAATGGGTTCGCCGGTTAATTCGGTCCGTTTGTGTACGATTGATGGGCAGAAAGACAAAGCGAGAAAAAACCGGTCCAGCGACCGGTTTTTATTTGGTGAATTGTTGATCCTTTTGTCCGGTTTGATAGGACCTTAAGGAGACATATGGTATAATTGCCAACTTATGGAGCATGATTCATTCGAAGCGCGCCAAACCGACCGTTCATCACGACGGGGCGCTGCAATTATCGGAACAATTTTATACACCGTTATCGCGCTGAGTATCGCCTTGCTGGGTGGCATACAACTGTACGACTGGGCGCGTACGCGGATTTTAGACGCTTCCGCGCTTGCCGTGACAGACTTTTCTGCCAACGTGCCAAGTGCGCCCGCCAGCAATATAACCTTGGGTGATGCGGCGCCGGTC
>JBBRVA010000887.1:0-3514 GCA_038247295.1 Caldilineales bacterium
GACTTGCTCAAAGCCGTTTTGCCCAAACCCGCCTTTGATGCCCACGCGGCCCTTGAACTTTTGCGCTACAAACAAGCTCGCATTGCTTGCGCCAAAAGATCGCACTATAAAATGCAGAACATCAAGATCATGAAATCTATTGTTGTCACGCAGTAGTTCTAGGCAAGTTTCCTTGAAATATCCGTCCGGTTTTTGGCAAAAGCCGGGTGGGTCACCTGTTACCCCTTAACTATGGATATATTTCACTTTTTCCCTTTGCACCCCATCCTTTTTCCACACTTTGGGTACGGCGGTTCTGGTCCTGGTCGCCTTGCGGCTTCCTCCTTTGTCACCGCCTGCGCCATTTCTTCCCCAACCGGTTGGCGCAATCGCAACACGACCGCTTCAATCTCCGCTAAACTGGGGGCCGTTTTCCCTTCCGCCCAGTCGAGTAGCTCATCGATTCTTGCTTCCGCTTCTCGCCTTAGTTCCGCTTTTCGCTCGGCTCGCTTCTTCATCTTTCCCCCTGATTTTTCTATCCACTTTTCCCTATTCTCTCTCCTCCACTCCCTTTTCTTCTAATTCGCTCCCAAACAGAGATACACCCCACGCTTGGCGACCGGTTGACGCTGACTCGCTTTTGCACTACAATGTAATCCATTGTGATGTGCGGCTTTACCCTTGTAGGAGGTGACTATGCAAGCGACCACCCCACTGTATCGCACTGATTTCTACGCCTGGACCAAAACGCAGGCCGCCTTGCTCCAGGCCGAAGAATTTGAGAATCTAGACCTGCCCAACTTAATTGAGGAGATCGAAGCCATGGGCAACAGCCAGCGCACCGAAGTCGTCAATCGCCTGAAAGTGCTGTTGATGCATCTGCTCAAGTGGCAATTCCAAGCCGATCACCGATCACGCAGTTGGCGTAACACCATCAAAGTCCAGCGCTGGGACATCGACGCCATCTTGGCGGATAACCCAAGCCTGCGCCGGGAAGTACCCGAATGTATTGCCAAAGCCTACCCGCGTGCCCGCAAGGAAGCGATTGAAGAGACCGGGCTGTTGCGCTCGCCCTGGCCCGACGCGTGTCCCTGGACAGTGGAACAGATCCTGGACGAAGAGTGGTTGCCCGACGAACAATAGGTAAAAGAGCGGTGTGAGATCAAAGCCCACGCCGCTTTTTTATGCCTAGGTAATGGCCCCAGAGACCTTGATCGTGCAGTCGGCGCGTTGATAATCGTTGAGCGGCGCGCCCGGCTCGAATTTGGTCACAATGCCGGCAAACGTGGCCGTCACCGGTGTCGCATCGGCAAAGGTCACCCGAAAGTTGTTCGACATGCCGGCTGCCAACAACGTCATCAGGCCGCCAGATGCGCTGGCGCTTTGACGGGTGCCGAACTGGCGCGCATGGCGCCTATAAAAATAAGAGGAGAAGCAATGCGACGGTTTGAAAATCAAGTGGCCATTGTCACCGGCGCGGCCAACGGCATTGGTTTTGCCAGCGCGCAACGCTTGGCCAGGGAAGGGGCGGCGGTGGTGGTGGCCGATCTGGATCTGGCCGCGGCTACAACAGCCGCAGCCGCGATCCAGGCCGACGGCGGCGAGGCTATGGCTGCGCAGGTGGATGTGAGCGTCCGCGCCCAGGTGGAGGCAATGTTGGCGACCACATTGGCCCGCTACTCCCAGGTCGATGTGCTCTGCAATATTGCTGGCATTGCTGCTGGGCAAAGCTTTCTGGAGATTACGGACGACGTGTGGCAGCAGACGCTGACGGTGAATCTTAGCGGGGTCATGCTCTGCTCGCAGGTGGTGGCGCGCCATATGGTGGCGCGGCAGATTGCCGGGCGGATTGTCAATATGGCCTCGACCAACGGGCTCGTGGGTGAGAGCAACATGACCGCCTACAATGCTTCTAAGTTTGGCGTGGTTGGGATGACGATGACGATGGCAATTGATCTGGCGCCCTACAACATTCGGGTCAACAGCGTCTGTCCGGGGCTGATCAAGACCCGGTTAACTCAATCGGCGCGTGAGCAAACCGCGTGGGTGACGGATTACCTAAAGAAGATTCCGCTCAACCGCTTTGGCGAGCCAACCGAGGTCGCCGCCGCGGTCGCCTTCTTGGCGTCCACCGATTCCGGCTTTATTACCGGCCACCAGTTGGTGATTGACGGCGGGCAATTGACGTTTTAGTGCCTAGTTAGGGCCTAGGTTGTCAAATTTTTGAACAAACGACACCATTTTTACTGCAAAGGACGCCAAGCACGCGAAGAGGTCACCGTTTTTTTTGCGCACTTTGCGATAAAAATCCTTTTGGCTTTGGTTTGGCCTTAATGAATCTGGCGTGTAGCACGCCCTTGTGCCACATTCCCGATCATCTCGCAACTTTTACATAGGACTTACGCAAAATCTAGCGACCCGACACTTTGCCGCAGGGTTGAAACCCGCGGCTGAAAGCCAGGAAGTCGCCTCAGCGACTAAATTACTGAGGGTCTGCACCCAGGGGTGCAGGCACTAAAAACGAGTCGCTGAGGCGACTTGCTACTTTCAGCCGCGGGTTTCAACCCTGCGGCGGCAAAGTGTCGGGTCGCTAGTAAACTCTAAGAAGTGAATGGGGATGTTCTCAAGTTCTGGCACAATTAAAATTGGCGGCTGACAATAGCCAGCTACCCCAGCAACTAGGCGACTTGCTATTGTCAGCCGCGGAATTCATTCCTGCTGTTGCAGCAAAAATTTCGGATTGGTTAGGAAACATCCTCAGGCAACCAATCATCGTCCAATACATCTTCCACCGCCCACGGGCAATTGATTGGGAATATGGAAATGTCTAGCTTAGTTTCGATGGCGGCATCCTTGCGCGCCACAGGGTAGGCATCGGCAATAAAATCCGGCACTTCGCGGCGTAGACTAGGGCTATCTTTCAATACTAGCATAATATTCCGGCGCTGGGTGCGAATGGTTCTGAGCCAGCTATTTCCCTTACGATCCAACTGATAGCGCAGCTTAAGTAAATGCGTCAGCAGGACAGAGAGTCGGCTAGCCAACTCTCTTTTGTCACGCTTGCCCAAGCTCTCTATCTCCTCAATTAAGTTAGGCAGATCTAACTTCTCTAATTCCTCGGCCTGGAGAAGGGCGGCTTGCTCTTGCGTCCAGGCGTAGAAATCGGTACTGTAGATTGGATTGGTCACTCTGTCCTCCCTTGGCGGCATCGGCGGTCGTGATGAAAAACCTGTGGCCCGCTTTTTGCCAGAGCCAATTAGTTGAGACATTCAGCCATTTTTGCGCGTAATTTAACCCTTTGTGTAGGTCATTTTATACCATCTTTAGCGTATCATATTCTATACACAAAGGCAACGCCTAACCCATTTATCCTCGATTTCTGAGAATTTGCATAATCAGCGCACTGGTTTAACCGATTCAGCGCGCTGATTGCTACTTGGCTATCTACCTCTCGCAACCGACTCCATCTTTATCACCATCAAAGCGATGCCGATCAGGTTGGAGTACAGTAAAATTAACATTAGGCAACATGTCA
>JBBRVA010000888.1:0-3510 GCA_038247295.1 Caldilineales bacterium
AAGGCCGCGCCAAAACCGCGATACCAGGCGGGTTGGGCAATCAAAGATTCCTTTGGTGTTGCAGGCTGCGGCGCGTCGTCAGCATCAGCATCTAACTCGCCCGGTTGGATCACTGGCGCCGGTTCGGGTTGTGGCATGCGGCGGATAAAGAAGCGCTGGGCAGAATAGGCGATGCTAAAGGTATTGACAACGGTCAGCGCGAAAAGTGACGGAATCGCCAAGTTGAAGGCAACTTCGGCATAAATGCCCGTCAGCTTGATCAGATAGGCGACCAGGTAGAGACCAAAGTAGTAATAATTAATATAACCGCCGGCAAAGTGCGGATCGACGGGCGGAAAGGTAGGACTGCGCAGGATGCCGGTGAGGAAGGCAAATTCCATAAACTTTTCGCCGCCAAACCAAGGTTGCCAGATGTCTGGATTGCCGATGCGGATCAGGACAAAGAAGAGATAGGCGAGCGCAAACAGAACTTCACCCGCTAGGATCAACGGCCAGTGCGTGCGCCAATAGGCGCGGATTTCAGTACCCTGGCGAATCGCAACAAACAAGCCGAAGATCGCGAGCACGCCCACCGTCAACCAGGCATTGGCAACTGTATTAAGGGCAAGGCCTGTGCTGGCAAGCCACCAAAGTAACCAACCACCCAGCAGCCAGCCCAACATGCGCGCGAGTAGATAACCCCGATCACGCAGCGGTTTGCAGAGCACAAAAGCCAGTGGCCAAGCCGCCCAACCCAGCAGGGCCAACACCAACCACCACCAGAAAATGGCGAGCGGCACACTAGTGCTGGCCGCTTGATTCCAACGATAATTATCGACTACGGGCAATGCCGCCAACGGTTGATCCAAAAAGAGACTTTTGCGTTCGCCGACGTTGGGCGGCGGGGTCGGCGCGGGATCATCCCCCATCACCAGCGCCAATAGCCGGTTGATCAGACCTCGATCGGCGCTCTCGGGGCTGCTGCCTAACCCTAACCAACTGAAGAGCGGGCTGAGCGCCGAACTTTCACCGACATAGCCAGGAATGGCCCTCTCCCATGTCCCGGCAAAAAGCGCATCGAATTCAGCATCACTGAGATCGCGCACTTTGCGAAAAATTGTTGTGCGCGAGTGATCGTAGAGGCTCCAACTCTCGTCGGCGTCGCGGTCGTCAAAGGTAAAACCAAAGAGGCGCGGCGGAGATGAGATATCGGCGGCCACTTCAAAACCCAGTTCACCACTCCACATCGCTTCGTAATAACGAATCGTCATTGGGTAGCGGGCCGGCAGTTCATCGACGCTGCCATAGATGCGCTTCGAGCTGTAGGCAACATAATCGGCCTGGCGCAGTACATCCTTCAGGATCGCGTATTTTTCTATGGTATCATTTTCGTATGGACCCCACTCAATGCGCACCATACCGGCCCGGAAGTCGTTGACAAGCGGATCATCCAATGAGCCAGGCGGCAGGCAGTCATCCCACTGCTCACAGAGAATGACTTCCCCAGGCTGAATGTTTTGCGCCATCCAGCGGCTGGCCGTAATCCAAGTGTGGTCGTGGGCGTAGACGCCATTAACATAGGCAACCGACCAGAACAAACCACCGCCAATGCCGACGATAGCGAGCAGAATGGCCAGCGCACGGCCTAGGATCAGAGCACCGCGACGTGGTGCGCGCTCAGATGGCATCGGCATAATGCGTGTTGCGTAGTGCGTATCTGATGACTCTTCTTCCGTTTCCCGTATCCCGCTTCCCGTGTCCCGTTTCCCACCCCACAGACGCCAGATCAACCCGGCGGCAAAGAGTAACACAAAGGGCAACACCGGGCTCATATAGCGGTTGAACTTGGCGAGAAAGGCGCCCGTGATACCGAAGTAGGGCAACACCCAACTCCAGATCACCAGATTGTATAAACTGGCATCCGACAGCGAAAGCTGTGAAGCACGACCCAGCGCTCGCCGCAGCCAATTAGTCAGCAGATGAAACAGGGTGCCCAGCAGCGTAATCAGCGCGTGGAGCGTACCCAATACAGCCACCAGGCCCAGGGGCCACCACAATCCCCACCGGACTTGTTGCTCAATAAAATAGAGGTAAGGCGTTGTGTTGCGATACTGGCGCGTAAAAGGAAAATCGGCGATGCCCCGCACCATACGTCCCTGTTCGACCAGGGTGGCGAGGAGAAAGTTTTTCCAGTCCAGCACAGCGTAGGGGCTGGTGAGGAAGAAAACGATGACCGCCACGATGACGGCCAGTGGCGCGCCGATCAGACCGGCAAAAAGGGCGCGGCCATCTACCGCTTCTTTGGCTTGTTGACGCCGCTGAGCATCGAGCCAGATCACAAACGCGGCGGCAAATGGTGTTAGCAAAATGGGCAGCGCGCTAAATTTGGAAGCAATCGCCAGCCCCGCGCCGAGCCCGGTAAAGAGGGCGGCGCGCCAAGTGCGTTCTTGAACCATCGTCACCGCACCCAGCACGGTCATCACAGTGAATGTGGTGCTGGCCGGGTCCATCGCAAAAAAGTGGCTCAATTGCACGGCTTGGGCGGCGTAGGCATAGAAAGCCGCCGCCAGTAATCCAGCCACCGGGCCAAAGATCCGGCGTCCCAGGAAGAAGAGGAGGAGAATCGTCCAGGTGTCGAGCAGGGCAATGGTCAGGCGACCGGCCACAGCAATCGCAGTCCAATCTTCATTGGCGCGCGCCATGGTAGTAGTAGCAGCGGCGGGCAAACCGATTCGCTCGGCCAATGGCGCCAGCGTGTGCAACAATTCGCCAAACGCAACGCCCAGGTAAAGCGGAAAATGGCCGTAGGTGTAGCTGCGCCGTTCCTGCCGTTCTATACTCCAGAGCGGATTAAGTGGGCTGCGTTGTGGGTCCCAAAATTGCGCCCAAGAGTCAGGTAGATGGATGCTCACCGCATAATTGGACGTTGTGCTGCGCTCGTCGGGATGGCTGCCCATGCCCCGATCAAAGTTCACATTCCAGACGCGCAGCGTTAGCCCAGACAGCATGATGAGCAAAAGCAGGGGAAAGATAAATTTTTGCGAAAAATTGGATTTATCTACACGGAGCATGCCGAAACTTTCGTTACAGGTGAAATACTTTCTAGCCACAGTCTACGGCCGATCTGAAGATCGGCCGTAGACTGTGAATTACAAAGCTGTCGTTATTTTATTATAACCGCAGAAGATTAAATGTTGATGATTAATTTCTTAATTATTGCTTACATGATAGTATGTAACCCGATTTTTCACATCGAGTTATATTATTCATCTGGCACGCGCGGGAAATTGGGCAGCACCCAAGTGATCTGATAATCTGGCGGCGGTGGCCAGAGCAGATAAACATCCACCCAGCGGTTCCACAATTCTAAATTATTGTCGTCATACCCCAGGTCGATCCGGCGCGAGACGATCGCACCGCCAGTATCTAGCGCATCGCCATAGCCATAGCCAGGTACAAAAATCTTCGAGCGCAGCGGAATAATCCGCCCATCAACGGCCACGATGCCTTTACGCATCTGATCGCCAGTAA
>JBBRVA010000889.1:0-3507 GCA_038247295.1 Caldilineales bacterium
CTAGAACCTTCACTAATCACTACGCAGTGACCAGAGAGGCGTATCGCCACTGGTCACTGCTTATTGATTATTGATTACTGCTCACTACTCACTACTTCTACCTGGGCCACCGTTCCAGCGCTCAGATCAGTTACATAAAGTTCACCGGCTTGATCTTCCCCAAACGAACTGACTGTCTGACCTGTATCCAGTAATTTTGCCGTGCTCCAGGCGCCACTGGCACTAGGCCAGGTTGCCCACAACGAGCCGGTACAGTAGTCGGCATAAAAATAGAGACCATCCAAAACGGGGAATTGAGCGCCGCGATAGACATAGCCACCGGTTACCGAACAACCTTCGGTGTGTTCATACTCGGCGACCGGCAAAGTAAGACCCGCCGAGTCACACGTCGACGCATTGTAACAATGCGTTCCTTCTAAGATTGGCCAGCCGTAGTTGAGGCCACTGTCGGCAGTCGGGGTAAAGTTGATCTCCTCAACCTGATTTTGGCCCACATCCCCGATCCACAAATCGCCACTGCTGCGATCAAAACTGAAACGCCAAGGATTGCGCAAACCTAGCGCCCAGATTTCGTCGCGCACATCTGCGCCGTTCCAATCATTCTCCACCCAGGGGTTATCGGCGGGAATCGTGTACGGTTGGGCAAGGTCACTCTTCACATCAATACGCAACATCTTGCCTAGCAAAGTGTCTGGGTTCTGCCCGTTGCCAAAGCGATCGCCACCGCCACCGCCGTCGCCCATGCCAATATAGAGATAGCCGTCGGGGCCAAAGGCTAACATGCCGCCGTTGTGATTGCCCGCCGGTTGGTCAATTTGCAAAACAACAAACTCCGTCGCCGGGTCGGCAAGATTCGGATCATCTGCTGTCACCTGGAAGCGGGCGATCACCGTATCGCCACTTTCATCGGTGTAGTTGACAAAGAAATTGCCACTAGTCGCGTAATCGGGCGCAAAGGCCAAGCCCAGCAAGCCCTGTTCGTTGCCACTGCTGTTCACGCGATCAGTAATGTCTAGAAAAGGTGTGGCCCCTAGTTCGCCCGCGTTGTAAATCCGTAGCGTGCCACCTTTTTCTACGATAAAGAGGCGGCCACTCTCATCACCTGCATGGGTGACAAACAGCGGTCGGTCGAGATCCTCGATTAATGGTTGCAACTGAACGGCGGTCTGTTCAGGATCAAAGTCGACAGGCACACGGGCACCAGTTGATGCTTGCTGTGGCGTGGTTACGCCATTGCTGGCTGGCACTGTGCCATTATTCGGTACTGTTGATAAATTTTGAGCCTGCTTGGCCGGTGGCATGCAGGCAGCCATGAAGAGCCATATCGTTAAGACCGTAGTCAGCTTGCCGATGGTTGATAAGCCCATAATTCGACCTCTTTAGTGTGATAATCAATAAGCACAATTTAACACCGCAGTAATCCGACCAATCGCCTGATTGGAAGAAATTCTAGTAAAGTCTGGCACATTCTGGCGCAGGATTCAGTAAGTTCCATCCAATCGACTCAGATTCCGGCTACACAGTGTTTGACGCGCAGCCGTAAATCGTTTTACTATGCTAACAGCCACGGTAAATTCCGTGGTTCGGTGTCGCGCCCGCCAGGCGTGGCGAACAAACCCGCCTTGAAAGACAGGAAAGTAGACGTAAATTCATGAGTATGATGCGCGATGCGCTGACCACGGAAAACTATGATCGAGAGTATAGCAATCAGGATTTAGTGGGTCGGATCGGCCTTTACTTTCGCCCCTGGTGGCGGCGCCTGTTGGGGATTACGGGGATGGTGACCGTTTTGGCACTGTTCGACGCGGCCGCGCCGGTTTTGATCGCGCGCGGCGTTGGTCTGCTTGCCAATGTGGACCAGGATACTAGCAGCCTCATCATGCTGTTGGCCGGTGCGTTGTTGGTGCTTCGTCTCTTCTACTGGGCGGCGAACTGGGGGCGGCGCTTGTGGACGGCCATGTTTATCGGCGATGTGACGCTGGCGATGCGCAAGGATGCCTTTAGTGCGGTGATGAACCACGACATGAGCTTTTTTGACCAGCATCAGTCGGGCCGCATCGTCAGCCGCATCACCAGCGACACCGATGAGTTTGGGCGCGCGGCTGGCTTGGTGACAGAAATCGTCACCCAGATGTTGTCGGTCATTATTTTATTAGCCTATCTGGTCAGTGTCAATTGGCGGCTAACGCTCTTACTGGGCGCCATGGCCCCGGTTGCCTTTGTGATTGGTCGCAGCTTCCAAGGTGTGGCGCGCCGGATTACGCGCAAGAGCCAACAGGCAATCGCCGAAGTTAATGTCAGCATTCAGGAAGCGGTCAACGGCATTAGCGTGGCCAAGAACTTCCGGCGTGAGCAAGGCATCTACGATGAGTTTTTGGCGATCAACGAGCAGAATTACACGATCAACGTCCAGCGCGGGTTGGTGTTGGCCATGCTCTTTCCGACGTTGCAATTTTTCAGCGGCATCGGCACGGCCATTCTGCTCTATTATGGCGGTCTTAGCACCTACGAAGCGATAATCACGGCGGGCGCGTGGTTGCTCTTTATGAATAGCATCAGCCTTTTCTGGTTCCCGATGACTAACCTGTCGGCCTTTTGGAGCCAGTTTCAGAGCGCACTAAGCGCCACCGAACGGATCTTTGCCTTGATGGACGCGCAACCGGTCGTGATCCAGCGCGCCCAGGAACCGGTCGAGCAACTGCGCGGCGAAATCCAGTTTGCCAATCTGAGTTTTCGGTATGGCGAGAAAGAACAGGTGCTGCAAGACTTCAACCTGCACATCCGCGCGGGTGAGAGCGTGGCCCTGGTCGGCCACACGGGCGCCGGCAAGTCGAGCATCGCCAAATTGGTAACCCGGTTTTATGAATTTCAAGCCGGCGGCTTGTGCATCGATGGGCGCGACATTCGCACCTTAGATTTGCGCAGCTATCGGCGTCATCTGGGCATTGTCAGCCAGTCGCCCTTTCTTTTTGCCGGCTCGGTGGCCGACAATATCCGCTACGCGGTCCCCAGCCTGAGTGATCACGAGGTTGAGCACATCGCCAGCCAGATTGGCAAGGGCGACTGGGTCGAAACCTTGCCAGAAGGTTTACAAACCGATGTGGGCGCACGCGGGGCGCGCTTGAGTTTGGGGCAACGCCAATTGGTCGTATTGGCGCGCATGTTGGCGCAGAACCCGGCCATTTTTATTCTGGATGAAGCGACCGCCAGCATCGATCCCTTTACCGAGGCGCAAATTCAGGCCGCGCTAGACTTGATTCTGCGCAACCGTACTTCGATCGTGATTGCGCACCGCCTCTCCACCGTCAAAGCCGCCGACCGGATCTTGGTGTTGGAGCGCGGACGCATTATCGAAGAGGGCAACCATGACCATCTGATGAACCAGGGTGGTCATTATGCGGATTTGTACAACACCTATTTCCGCCATCAGTCGCTGGAGTATATAAATACGCGGCGAGGGGTAGAGGGGTAGGGGAGTGGGGGAGATAAGGCAGAGTCGCTAGACGA
>JBBRVA010000890.1:0-3501 GCA_038247295.1 Caldilineales bacterium
CTAGTCGCATTGTATAAGCTACAATCAGAGGGGTAAGTAATAGACTCGACCTATAAAGTCTTCATATCTACCAACTTGGGCTAGATATGCCAAGTCTTCGATACACTGGCCAATCGAGCTATTTTCTTGATGCGCATAGATAACCCTGCTAAAGGATGCCCAACGCCGTTGACGCCAAGTAGCTTCGCGGAGTAAATCGTCATCTTGCGAAAATAGAACTCGACCTAAGTGAGTTGCTCGATCTAATACATCTGGATCGGTTCGACCCGCATACCCATCTTCTTGGACACGCAATACATTAGAGTTTATACCGATTTGTTTTGTACACCTGTGACAAGATGACAAGATGAATAACGCCTGGTCATCTTGTCATCGTCCGACCGCAGGTCGGCGTCATCCTGTCAGATCACGGGATTAAATCGATATAATGTCTATTGATACCTTGCTGCCGCAGCCCTTTGGTAATCGCGCCATGCACATTTTCATCCATATAGTAGGCAATCATTCTTGTCCCGACGCTTGTTGACGCCGCTGCCACCTTGCATCCAATTCTTGGGGTGTGAGCGAGTTTGGATTTTGAGTGCGCAATGCTTCTACTTCACGCGCTATGCGCCCTATCTCTACATCGATTTCTGTTTTGTGGTCATAATAATAGGCGAGTGCAGCGTAAATTTGAGCGAGGGATAGATATTCGTGCCCTTGCTGAATTTCTTCTGCTGTTAACCCCCACACATTCTTCTCAATTGCGATCTGACGCACCTTCATTTTAGTGTCGGCAATGTAAGCAGTACCACGTTCGTCGATCGAGATGAGGTTTATCGGTGTCGCGATCATATTGAGGCTCCTTTTCCAGCAGATGTGCATATCATCATTGTATGCTTGTTCTGATCAATCGTCAACTACATGCGTATATTTTAAATATGGGCCGTCAGCTGTTCGATCAACCACACTGGCAAAGGAACCGAACATCAGTGCCGCGATCACCTGTTCGTCGGCGCGGCAAAGCTGGCGCACCCGTTCGATCAGGGCCGTTTGGGGTAAGTGAGTAGGATTCTGCTGCATGGGTTGGCCTGAAAATCTGATCTGTGGGGGTGCGCCGTGGTCACGAAGCTACCTTTCGGGAAAGGTAGCTTCGTTCAGGTAGTCAACGATAGAACCCTTGTACACCGATTTTTCAAATCGGTATCCGCCGATTTGAAAAATCGGTGTACAAGAGCTATCGCTGCGTGTCAGACCCCAAGTGGAACGAACAACGCTTCCCGGAAGGCGGCCGACCACCAATCAGCTTGTCCCCTTGCCCCTTTGCGTTACGCGGTGCCTTCAAGCGCCAGCCGGAATTCACGAAAGACCCGCGCCAGATCGGCCAGTTGATAGTGGGCGTTGAGACCGCTGGGGTTGGGCAGCACCCAGAGCAACGCCTGACCGATTGGCTTGGGCTGTTGGCCGATGACCGCTTTGGGGTGGGCGAATGCGGTGCGATAGGCACTGACCCCTAGCACCGCCAGCACTTGCGGTCGATAGGTCTGAATTTTGTCGAGTAACAGTTGGTAGCCGGCGACCAGCTCTTCGGCGTTGAGTTCATCGGCGGTGGCGGTGGCGCGCGCGACCAGGTTGGTGATGCCATAGCCTTGTGCCAGTAGCTCACGCTCCTCGGTGGGGGCGAGCTGGCGCGTGGTAAAGCCGGCGGCATAGAGCGTGGGCCAGAAGCGATTGCCGGGGCGTGCAAAATGGTGGCCGACAACCGCCGAGTAGAGGCTGGGGTTGATGCCGCAGAAGAGCACGCGCAAATTGGGAGCAATCAGGTCTGGCACATAGCGACCGTAGGCCGCCACAAGATCGGCTTTGGTGGGGCGGGGTTGGTTAGGTTTATTCATGGCTGGCATTATAGCACAAAACGAATGGGCTATAGGTTATACAAACGAGAGATATTCTCACGCAAAGCCGCAAAGGACGCAAAGAAAAAGCAGAGATCTTATGCGCTTTGTGTGTTTTACGTCAACGGCTTGATCATGTGGATATCTTCTGGCTCTAACGCCAGCAGTTCTGGATGGGGATGTGGGGTGAGGGTAAAGCCTTGCGCGGTGTAAAAACCGACGGCTGAACCCGTAGCTGTGGCCGACACATACAGTTGTTGCGCGCCAGCAGCCTTGGCCAGGCGCACCACTTCGGCGACTAATTTTTCACCAACACCCTGACGACGATAGGCGCGGCTGACGTGCAAGAAGGCCAACTGCGCCATGCTATCTGTCAGATTCGGCCGCAGGATGGCCAGACCGGCCAGGCGGTCATCATCGAAAGCACCCAGCAAAATGCCGCCGCCTTCGACAACCGGTCGCCAGGTGTTGATATTCTCGGCGACACTGTGTGGCCCGTCGCCTTCTGGAGTCCAGGCCGGGCACTGCCAATCGACCGTTTCCGCCTGGAGCACACCATCTTTCAGCCCATAATGCAGCGTAATCTGCTCGGCGCGGTCAATTTCGGCAATACGGGTGATCTCGGCGGGGGATAGTTGTTGGATTAAGATAGTATTTGGCATCTTACAGAAAGTTAGAAAGAATTTATTCGGAGACCTCGACCCTGTCTTTTGGACCGTTCAGTAAAATTCGTAAACGATTTAGGCGTGACAAATACGACATCAACAAAAGGCGCGGGTGGGAAGTAGTCGTGATTATATTGATAGTTCATCGGTTACGCTCAAAGCGCGGGCTGCGAAAAACCAACTCGCGTTCCGGTTCCCCGGTCACCTTTTTTAATAAGACAGGGGTTCGACCTAAACGGTCAAAGACGCGTAAATGCAGGGTACGCAAATCTGCGTCGTGATCGATGACTTGACCATTATGCATGGCCACATATTGCTCCGCATACGTGGCCAATAGTATTTCTTGTTGACGTTTGAAAGTTTCTGTCTCTGCGCGAATTTTTTCACGGCGATATTGGGCCATATAGGCGCGCAGAGCCTTATCGACAAAATGGTCAGCACTGATTTGATTCGTGCTTGCCAAATCAGAAATCTGCTCTGCAATGTCGGGTTGAAGCGTAACTGTTAACATAGAATTGGCTTTCGATGTTTTGAAGCGTTCGTTCATACAATTTTTATCATTATACCACATTACTCCTGCACAATTTTTATCATTATACCACATTACTCCTGCACAATCTTCAGCGCTAGATCCTGCTGCAACGTCGGCACACGCAACGTCACTTGGCCCGTCTTCACCTGTACGAGGACTTCTTCCTCCCAAGTGGCTGTGGCGGGCAAGTACCACTGCGCCGTGTAGTCGCCATCTGCCAGATCAGCCAGGGTGAGGGTCAGTTACCCACTCACCCAAACACCTCCGGATTCACCATATCCTTCGGTCGTTCGCCGTTGAAGTAGGCCAGCAAACGCTCGACCGCCATCGTCTCGATGCGGATGCGGCCTTCGACGGTGAGGCTGGCGCTGTGTGGCGTGGCAATGATCATCGGGTGGTTGCGCAGGCGTGAGGTTAGCGGCGCCGGCTC
>JBBRVA010000891.1:0-3494 GCA_038247295.1 Caldilineales bacterium
CCTTATTGGGCGGTCTGGCCCTTCGAGACCCTATTGCTGCCGCGCCGGCCTGTCGTCCAACTGCCCGATCTGCTGGACAATGAACGCAACAGCCTGGCCGCTATTCTCAAACGACTCCTAACTCGTTATGACAATCTCTTTGAGACGAGCTTTCCCTATTCCATGGGCTGGCACGGCCAACCGACAGATGGGGCGCAGCATATCCATTGGCAACTGCACGCGCATTTCTATCCGCCCCTTTTGCGTTCGGCCACGGTCAAGAAGTTTATGGTTGGCTACGAGATGCTCGCCAACGCACAGCGCGATATTACCGCCGAACAAGCCGCCGCCCGCCTGCGCGAAGTGAGCGAAATCCACTACAAACAAACCTAACGCTGCTTTTGCCTTTCTTGGCGTCTTTGCGTGAGCTATTTTATTGTAGTTAATTATTGCCTTGCCACCAGCTAGTACACTTGGGCGTAAGTAAGACAGTGAATCAGTAGGACAGTAGAACAGTGTTTGTACTGTCTCACTGTCCTACTGATTCACTACTGATTCACCGGAGAATAGTATGGTTATTTCCGCCCAAGTGTACTAGTTAGCCCTTGAATTTCTACGGTTGTAGATCCAAAACTTGCTGGCCGGCCATCTCGACGGGGAACGTGATCGGTAAGCGTTCGTCCGTCTCCGGCAAATACCACCCGAGCTGGATCGAATAGCCCGCGGTTTCCGCACTGGGCAAGATCAAGCCATGTTTGTCTTCCACGGCGACCTGCGGTTGCCAGGCTGTGGGTGGCGCAAAGCCACCCGCGGGGTATTGATCATTTTGCGCAATGATGGCGCCCGTTGCGTCCAAAAGATGGATGAACAGTTTGTACGGCACGTCGATCGCTTGGCTGCTTTCCCAGCGCAACGTGATCGTGAAATAGCGCTCTGCCTGGTTGACGGAAAAGCCAGTTAACCGAATCTGGTGGCCAAACTGTACATCTACTGGCTTCAGCGCCGGGCTAGGAATTGTCACAAAGCGTGCAAGACGTACGTCGTCGACCCATTCCTGCGCAACTTTGTGGTACTGTTGACTCAGCCACTGCTCGACAACTAAGTTGTGCTCGCCACTTTCTTCGACCGTTTCCACCAACCATAGATCCCTGTGCTGGCTGGCAAAGGCAGTTAACTTTGTCGTCTGCCAATCGGCTTGCATAGGAAACCAGAAGATCTCCAACTCTGGAATATAGGGCGCGATCCCTTCACAAACCTCAATCTGCCGACAGACGAGCCCCGCATCGGCCGTGCGCTCGCGCTGTAAATAGGTGACCACGGTACGAAAGGGACTCTGCGCTGCCTGTAAGTCTGCATATTGGTCAGCCGCCCGTAGCCCAATGCTGAAAGCACTGAGCATAAGCCCCACTAGTAAACCTGCATAGCCCAGCCGCAGTTTTTGCCAGAAAGGCGTTTGGGCAACGGCCAGGGCACCAAATTCAAGGGTGAGCAAGAGCGTTAACGCCGTGCGCCAAAGGATAACGGCATCAAAATAACCGGGCTGATCAGGCAGCAAAATGAAGACGCCAGGCCATTCGGCCAACATGCCTAGGCTCAGTAACACTAGATAGAGCGCGCCGCGCAGTGTAGGCATCAGTAATACAACGAATGGTATGTAGTTGATAGCCCATTGTGGGCTGTAGCCTTTGCTCCACAAGCTAAAGAGGCACCAGGTTAGCGCAACAAAGGCAGTGGCACGCCGATTATCCTGCCAATCGATGCGGCGCGTCCAGAGAAAGAGCGCGAGAAGCCCAAACCCGACCAGCGACCAGATCCCATAAACGCTATTGCTGGCATGTGTGGCCCACGTTGCACTGTCCGGGTCTAGACGCCAATCGTAGGGTGCCGTGACGCCAAATCCTCTATATCCATCCAAAAGCGCCCACACCGTCTCCCAGGAAGGTCGGCTGATCACATTGCGTACAAAGGCCCAACTCAGATCGGGCCGGTAGAGGATGAAAGGCAACATCGGCAGGAGCGCGCTTGCCAAGCTGGCCAGGATTAGCTTGCTTTTGGCCCGTGCAGAGGTCATCCGCTGCCAGGCCATCGGTAGCACCAGCACGGGGATCAACTTTGTCAAGAAGCCAAGGCCGGCGGCCACCCCCGTCCAGACTGGGCGGTTTTCCAGCGCAAAATAGAGGGCGAGCAGAAGCCAGAAGAGTGGGACGCTATCGAACCAGCCCAACGGGACATAGAGAGTGACAAAACAAAGCGTATAAAGGAGGATGACGCGCAGTACCACCGCTTCCGTTGCATACAGGCGGCGGGCCAGGGCATAGAGGAGAATCAGTGTCCCCACGTCAAAAGGAACAAAGGTCCAGCGATAGAGGGTGGCATACCAGTGCATGTGATCGCCCGGCAGCCGCAAACTCAGCTGGTAGGCGGCGACATTCAGCCAGGGAAAGATGATCGGGTATTCCATCCAGTAATCGAGAAATGGGTAGGCGCCACTAGCGCTAAGGCGCGCCTGATTGACGAAATCGCCAATGCCGGGGCCATAGCGGGCAAAGGTGAGCTGAAGAAAAAAGCCGCTGAAGATACGGGTGGCGCTGTAGACCACAACCAGGGTGACTAGGGTCAGATGCCGCTTGTAAAGTGTTGAGAGTTGCGACCATGAAGGCATGGTGACATCTTCATTTCTGCAGGGCGCGAGCGATATCGTTCGTACCCTGCGTACCAAGTTCCAGAGCAGGCGCGAGTGGTGCTTGTGTAAATTGCGTTTTATCTAGTATGGAATTATCTATTTACACAGCTAGGCATACAGTAGGTGATTGATACTGCTACGGTGAACTAAAGAAGATCCAAGGCCGATTGCGTGTATGAATTGTGCTGTACGTGATTGAAGTAAAACTATCGAGGCCAAACTTTTCATCCATGGTCTGTGGCTCCTCAGCCAATCGGGTTTGAAGGCGAATTCGCGTTACAATCAGATGGATTCACTGCATGCCTACACTGTATTCGTATTTACTAGAAAACGCCAATTCGGTGAGCACCGAATTGGCGTTTTCTAGGCTATTAAAAGCCTGAAGCTTATTTGTGCCAACCAACGTTTTGTCCTTAGGCTTGAGTGTGTTCAATCAGCTTCTGGATTGCGGCGCGATGCTCTTGGTAATGTTCATAGGTGTTGCCAATCACCCAATTGATGCGTGGGCCTGCTTCCGGATCATCAGCATAGCGCGGCTGCATGAGTTCTTCAAAGGGAATTTGCGCCAGATCGGCCAATACCTGGGCATGGACGCGCTCGGCCTCGGCTAACACTTCTGCAACCGAACGCGCTTCGTTGCGACTGCGTAAAACTTCGTTGATGCCGGCTTCGTCCAGCGTCTCGAATGTGATTTTGTCGATCTGAAGCACTTCGTGGGGCGGCTGATTTTGCAGGTGATAAAGCTGCATAAATTGTTCCCATGCCGTCAGATGCGCCAGATTGTCTTTGATTGACCATCCGCCTTCGTCCAATACGTTCATCTGCTGGGGCG
>JBBRVA010000892.1:0-3489 GCA_038247295.1 Caldilineales bacterium
AGATCGGTCTCGACCTCGTTGTTGCCGCTCGATCCAGCCGCGACGTAGAGCTTGCCATCTGGCCCAAAATGGAGGGTGCGCGATGAGTGGCGACCACCGGCTGGAATATTGTCCGTCACCACGGTTTTTTCGCCATCGTCTTCAAAGTCACCGTCACCGTTTTGATCAGCCAGCCGGCTAATTTGATCAGTCTCGGCCACATAGAGCGCATCTTCAAACCACTCCAGGCCGTGGGGTTCGTTCAGATCGTTGGCCACGACCTGCTGCTCGTCGGCCAAGCCATCACCGTTGGCATCGGGCAGCCGCACGATACTGCCGCCGCCCCGGTTGGCGACGTATAGCTGGCCATCGGGTCCAACCGTCATCAGCCGCGGCTCATCCAAACCCGTGGTATAGAGGCGCACGGCAAAACCAGTTGGCACGGTCAACCGTGCGCTGGCTTCGTCTTCCGGTGGCACGACAGAACCACTGCCAGTTGGCGTGGTTACTGTCTCGGTTGTGGTCATGGGCTCAGTCGTGGTCATTGCCGTCGTGTCTGTCGTGCCTTCTCCGCTGGTAACGGGAACCGTTGTCGTTATGGTCTCGGTCGCGGGCGCCAAGGTAGCGGCGGGGACCGCAGTGGGGCCTGTCGCTGGCGTCGCCGGCATCGCACACGCTGCAATCAGCATGGCGGCCAGGCTAGATCCAGCAATGCCCAGGATCAGTTTTTGCATAGCATTCTCCAAAGATATCTACATACTTCTCAGAGCAAACCTACCTACACTACGAAAGGTATACTATTGGCTGGTATAGCGTATGTGGGTCTTACTCCATAAAGGGTATATAAGAGACATAGGCAGAGCGATTTTCGCGCAGAACTGACCGGAAATTTGAGCGGTCGTCTTGACACGGGTAGCGCGTGATCTGCGGATCGACAACAACGGCAAGGAGGGTTGGCTGGTGGCGAGCGCAAACTGAGGGTAGGGATAAAATCTTTACTTGCGCTTCTTCTTAACCTGGCGCTCTTTCAACTTGGTCTCGACAGTAGCCAGGTCATCGGCGATCAACGGCATCTGTTTCTGCCGTAATTGGACGAACTCGGCCTGGAGTTTCTTCAATTCTTCGTCGGACATATCTTCCAGATCCACCAGTTCTGTGCGCGCCTCTTTAACCGCCCGCAGCAATTCGTCTAACTTCAGATGAATGGCCTGGGCGTCACGGTTTTGCGTGTTCTGGATCAGAAAGACCATCAGAAAGGTAACGATCGTGGTGCTGGTATTGATCACCAATTGCCAGGTGTCGGAAAAGCCAAACAGGGGGCCACTAAACGCCCAGGCAATAATCACCACGACCGCGATAATAAAAGACCAGGGCGAGCCAACGATGGCTGACGTTCGATGGGCAAATTTGCGAAAGAGTTCGTTCATAGACCAATCCTATCACTTTGCCGAAATTTGTCAATCCATTTTGTTAACAACAATTTGAAATTAAAGGCGCGTGCGCACTTTGGTGGATTGCGGTAAAATGGAGATGCAATCTATTCTTCAACCCTATACCGAGAAAGGTCCATCCTCATGAACATTGCCGTTGTCGGCGCCGGCCCTGCAGGGCTGACGGCAGCCTATCGTTTGCAACAAGCCGGTCATCACGTGGAAGTGTTGGAAGCGTTGGATGTAGTCGGGGGACGCACGCATGCCGAACGTTTTGGGCCAGGCCACCATTGCGACACGGGCGCTGGCTGGTTGGCCACCTTCTATACCCATACACGCAAACTCTTTGATGAATTGGGCTTTGGCGATATCTATTTGCAGCCGCGCACGGTGCGCGGCGCGGCGGATCTGCTGCTCGATTCGGCCATGCGCCAACGCCATCACTTGCCGGATGATGGCAAACTCTATTCGTGGCCCTTTCGTGGCCCTTCGGTCGAAGTCTCGGCGCTGCTCACGCCGGAAGATAAGGTGCGCTATGGCGCCTATATCGACCATCTGATGAAGGTCCAGTCGACCAATCTGGTGCCCGACCTGGCCTATGATATGCGCACAGCCGCCGACGAATTTGCGCCCTTGGGCGAACGGGTGGTTGACATCATCTTGCGCAGCATGTTCGAGGGTCCCTTCTATACCA
This sequence comes from Caldilineales bacterium, assembly GCA_038247295.1. GTDB lineage: Bacteria > Chloroflexota > Anaerolineae > Caldilineales > Caldilineaceae > JAPLGZ01. Next base: position 2,104 of record JBBRVA010000892.1, read on the forward strand.
CACTCGATAGCCTCTCGGCGACGATGGTGCGCCTCTGGTTGCGGCCATTGCAAGACAGTTTTTTCTTTCAGGTTAAAGGCGGGATGGACGAGCCCTGGTTGGATTTGGCCAAGCGACTGCCTGTGCAGACTGGCGAACCGGTCGAGGCGCTACGCCGGCAAGGCACTAAGATAGAATTGACGACGCCACGGGGTGGCCGCCTCTACGATGGCGTGGTAATGGCCGTACCCGCGCCCGCCGCGGCGCGCATCTTGGCCAGCCAGCCGGATCTGGCGCCAGACTGGTTGGGTGATGTTCAGTACGCGCCACAAGTGCGCGTCTATGCCGCCAAACAGACCCCAGCCGATGCCCACTTCGGTGTGCATCTATTGCCGCCAACCGATCTCTTCTCTGTCGAATGGTATTCGGGCCGTTACGGGGCATGGGGCGCCTGTCCGCCGGATTGGCAGTGGGGATTGGTCAGCACCTATGGCGCCACCTGTGGCAAATTCCTCGATCAGGACGCGGCCCAGGTGACAGCCGATCTCTGGGCGCAGGCCAGAACCGTTGTCCCGGACATGTTTACCCTGGCCGAAGCGGATATCGTGCACTACATTCGCTGGGCGTGGGCCGTGCCGATCATGGGGCCAGGTCACTATCGTCGCCTGGCCGCGCACCAACATCGTCTGCCCGTCGTTTTTGCGGGTGATTGGATGAGCAACGCCTGTGTCGAAGGAGCCGTACGCTCGGGGGAAGCAGCGGCCGCGGCGTTTGCGGGTTGATCAAACAATAAATGCCTCATCAACTGACGGAGCGGGCGTTCCTAATGCGAACAAACTCGGTGTTAAAGAACGCCCCTCCGCAGCAGTCTACTGATTAGCGATTGATGAGCGGAAGAAAGATTATCTGTATGGCCTCATCTTCCTTCGGCGTTTCATCCTCTACCGAGTCCACATCGCTGTCATGGGGATTGCCATTGGTTGGGTCATCATCAATTACAATCACAGTAGTGATGAGAGGCAGGAAGATCGTTTGTGTAAACTCCTCCACATCTGGGTCACGAATATCACCATTGGTCGGATCATCATACACGCCGCTCATTTCAGCCGCAGCGGCGATATTCTGTAGATTCCCGCCGCCGACGGCGCCGCTATTCACCGCAGGGCCAATGTCGAGACCATCGATGATTTCACCACCGAAGCCGTAAGTGGCACCAGTCCAGAAGGGGGCAAAGGTGCAACCGGTGATGGGTGTGTTGAGCGTGGCTGGGGTGGCAGTGCAGACAAAGATGTCGGCACCCGTGCCACTCGCCCCGCTGACACTAAAGTTGCCAGCAGTGGTAAGATAGAGTTTGTCATTCTCTGGGACTACACCCCAGATGTCCTCATCAGTTGCGGTCAAGCCAAA
>JBBRVA010000893.1:0-3487 GCA_038247295.1 Caldilineales bacterium
GGCGACCAACCGCGCTCGCGTCCAATCTTGTTCATCAGCACCGTAGCGGTGGGATAATAATCATCCGCGGCCTGGCGGACACTGTCGGCAATAAAACCGTGCGAATTGATGCTGACCGGCAACTGGGCCGGATCGTGGCCGGCAGCGCTCGCCGCTTGGCGGTACAGATCGACCATCGGCACAAAGCGTTCAGGCATGCCGCCAATAATTGCCAGCGCCATCGGTAACGCCAGCGTACCAGCGCGAATCACAGACTCCGGGGTGCCACCCACCGCAATCCAGATGGGGAGTGTGGGTTGCAATGGTCGTGGATAGACCCCCAGGTTTTGTAGGGCTGGCCGGTGAACGCCAGACCAGGTAACCTTTTCCGATTCGCGTAGCTTCAAAAGCAAATCGAGTTTCTCGGCAAAAAGGGCATTGTAGTCATGTAGATCGTAGCCGAAAAGGGGGAATGATTCGATAAATGAACCGCGCCCAGCCATGATCTCGGCGCGTCCATCGGAAAGTAGATCCAAAGTGGCGAAGTCCTGAAAGACCCGCACCGGATCGTCCGAACTGAGCACGGTCACCGCCGTTGATAGGCGGATCCGCTTCGTGCGCGCTGCGGCGGCAGCCAGAATGACAACCGGCGCAGAGGCTAGGAATTCGGGGCGGTGATGCTCGCCAATCCCAAAGACATCTAGGCCAACCTGGTCGGCTAACTCCATCGTTTCGATCAGATTGTGCAGCCGTTGGGCCGGGCTCACTGTCTCCCCAGTCACTAGATCGGGGGTTAGCTCGGCAAAGGAATAGACGCCCAGTTCGAAAGCAGCTTTGTTTGTAGACATATCGGCGTTGGGTAAGAAAGATTGGTTCGACATAATATTTTTCGCTTTCAATTTGTGTTGCAAAACTTAACTAAGGATGAGGCAAGGATTGTGTGTTGTCCTTCCAAGCTTACGTTGACACTGCTGCTAGCGTGATGCCATCGCGTTTAATGGAATATGGCGGGTAAACCGGGTATTTTTACAACGCCAGGTCACACCGGAGGTGTAACCTACGAGAATAATATTCATAGCTGTACAGTGCATAAATGAACTATTTGCATAAAAAATCTAGACCTGTACAGTTTCAATGCCTGCCAGCCGCGTCAGCAGTTTATGCAGTAAGATCCGTTCTTCGGGTAGATAATCTTCCAGTAACTGTCGTTCGAAATTGCGTACAACTTTGAGGCCTGCTGTATAACAGAGCCGTCCCTCGGGCGTCAGCTCCGCCAGCACGCTGCGGCGGTCTTCAGCGTCCGGCACACGGCGCACCAGTTTTTCCGCTTCCAAACGATCGACCAGCTGCGTGGCATTCGACTTAACACAGGCGAGTTTTGCCGCGAGCTGACCGAGTGGCAATTGGCCACCAGTCTCGATCAGATGGCGCAGAACACCCCATTTTGCGGTCGACAAGCCGACCGGCGTCAACGCCGCATCCAACTGCGTCTCGGTAAACTTGCCGCTATGGATGAGCACCTCGATCAGGCGATAGGGGTCATTACGTTGCACATCGTAATTTTGTGCGTTATCAATCTCGTTCATAAGTAAATAGTACAGCAATGAACTTATTTTGTCGAATCTGAATTGCACCGCGCGCAATGTCAGTCTGTGGCACAAATAGAGATTGGGTTAAGATTTACGCTGGCTGAGCTTGTCGAAGTCGGCTTCGACAAGCTCAGCCAGCGTAAATCCGATGGGTATTAGATATTAGGTATTAGCGAGTAACATCTCACACCGATTACCCAATCTAACTAATACTCAATATCTCAAAAACGCAGCTTTCGCTTTCCTGATTAAGCGTCCGCCGCGCCACCCGCGGTGCTGACGGCAGGCATATTGCGGCGTACAAAATCCTCTACCCAAAGCAAGTTGCCACGGGCATACTTAATCGTCTGCAATAGCTTCGTCATCGTGTCGACTTCTTCGATCTGCTCGGTGACAAACCATTGCAGCATGGTGTTGGTTGTATGGTCACCTTCCTGGACGGCGATAGAGACCAACTGATTGATCTGCTCGGTGGTCTTTAACTCTTGATCCAATGCAAACTGGACCGCTTGCTCTGCGCTCTCAAAAACATTGCCCACTTCTGGAATGCCAGGGATGAGGGGCCGAACGCCCACGTTTAACAAGAAATTGATAAATTTCATGGCGTGCAAACGTTCGTCCTCCGCCTGCTGCGAGAAAAAGGCGGCCAGCGCGGGCAAACTCTCGTTGTCAAAATAGACGCTGAGGGCTAAGTAGCCAAACATGTTGGTAAATTCATGGCGGATTTGGTGGTTGATCGGTTCGATCAACGCTGGTTTAATAATCATGTTCAGATTGTCCTTTACTAGGTTGCGTAACTGCTAACCCCACCCGAACCCTCCCTAAATGAAGATGGGGCTGATGAAGGACAGAAGAGGTTACTGGGTCTGTCCTCTGATGGCTCCCTCTCCAAACTGGGGAAAGACTGGGATGGGGTGGATTCGTAGTTACTGATTGGCTTGGTTTTCCCAACCTTGGTGGCTGAGAAATTGTCGTGTATAAAATGGATCGCCATTGATCTTTCTATTATCGCACTACTTGTCAAGCTTGCCCTATTTTACGCCGCGGCCAGCGAAAGCGTTGACGAACGCGTCGCGGAAAAAAAGAGCATCAACGGGATGCGCATGCGCCGTTCGTAGTTGGCCTGCTCATGGAAGTGCTCACGCTGAGGCCGCGATTCGCGCAGGCTAGTAACTGTAAACCCTGCCTTCTGCAAGCCGATAAAGTAGTCTTCCACTGTGCGGTGATATTTGATCACCTCGCCACCCATCCAGGTTGTGACCCGCGCACCGGTGGTGAAGTAATCATCCACAATCCAGTGCTGTCGTGGCCCGCCTGTACGCCAAGCGCTATCGCTTGAAGTAATGACAGGATGTTCAACCGAGAAAATGAAGCGTCCTGCATCAACCAGGGCGTTGAATACATTGGTAAAGAGCGTGCCGATGTCGGCCACATAATGCAGTGACAAGCGCGCGGTCACCAAATCGAATTGCTGTTTTGGGTAATCCCAGCCTTCGATTGTCGCCTGTACAACCTGCCCGGTGCTACCAGCCAGGGTTTGCTCGGCTAATCCAAACATATTGCGCGAGCCCTCGATGCCCGAGTAGGTGCGACAGCCCTGTTGCAAGGCTTCCAAGCCATACTTGGCATTGCCACAGCCCAAATCGAGAATGCGCAAATCGGCCAGATTGCCCGTCAATTCGTCGAAGATGGGTTTTTCGAGGGCATCGTTGGGGCTATCGCGGCGGTTTTTACGCTGCATCTGATAGGTATTGAAGACAGCGTTGTCATCGTAGAATTCTGGCCCTTGCAGTCCCATCTTCGCTTGCTCCGTGTATAGATATAGGCTATTTCTCGGCAAACTCGCTCATATTCTTCAAATGCGCAAAGCGTTTCACCAATTCTTTACGCAGAATCTTGCCGATGAAGCTACGTGGAAA
>JBBRVA010000894.1:0-3486 GCA_038247295.1 Caldilineales bacterium
CATCGGCATGTTTCCTTGCTTTCTTGTCAAATTATATTCAATAACGAAAATCACTACCAATTGGTAGTGATTTTCGTTATTGAATATAATTTGACAAGAAAGCAAGGAAACATGCCGATGAGCACTTATGATCATAAGCAAGTACTCTCTGATTATGCCGCTGGTAGAATCACAGCAGAAATGGCAACCGGGCACAGCTTGCAGCATATTGGCAAACTGTACGAAGCACAAGCCACAATCACTGCTAACCAACGCGCAGAGCAAGCCAAAATAGACGCCCTCGAAAAGCGCATCCATATACAACAAGCAGCGATTGACCGCTTGCTTGCGTTTATGGAAAAGGTGCTGGCCAAGAGTAAACGAAACCCTCCTAGCCAGCCCAAACCAGACCAGCCTTGAGAACACAGGCAAGTCAACCAGCATAGACCCGTGGAGGAAGTCGGCCTTCGCGGGTCTTTTTTATAATAAATCGGAAGCGGCAATTTCGGCAAGTTGGCGATAGATTTGGTGATTGACGAGTGGGGTAGAAAGTGATAAAGTAGAGAACAAATTAGTCATTTTAGGGTGTGTCATTTTTTATTGATTGGTGGGCCTGCGCCCGAACATTTTGTGCAGTTGAGCGGGCGAGATCAAGCGTTTTTTCGGTTTATTCCTTCGATGATGTCATGAGGTACATGGCGTTGCCGGTGCTTTCGCCGCCCGCCAACTGACAACTGTGTTCGGCGGCAATGATCTCATGGTGCGATGCTGACAGGAAAGTACAAGTCACCTATTCACTTAAGACATAAGGAAGAGACGAGAAGATCCAATTCTAGTAATTGTTGGTTAGCTAATTGAGGGGGTGAGTCATGAACCAGAGCGGAAGCATCCTTGAAATCAATGGAATTCAGGTGTACTATGAACTACATGGGTATGGTGAACCGCTATTGTTGCTGCACGGTGGCGGTGGCTCGGCAGAACACTTTGAGCATATGCTGCCAGAACTGGCGCAGCACTTTCAGGTGATTACGCCGGATAGCCGTGCGCAGGGCCGCAGCACGGATACGGACCAGCCGTTAAGTTACCGACAGATGGTCGAAGACATGATCGGTCTACTCGATGCGCTCGATATGGATTCAGCCTATGTCGGAGGCTGGAGCGATGGGGCTGCCATTGCGATGCAGATTGCCATGCACTATCCTGAACGAGTTCGTGCCTTGCTGCTGACACCAGTCGATTTATCGACTGAGGCGCTGACCGACGAATTTTGGAAGGAGTCGGAGCAATGGAAGCTGCCCGAGAAGTTAGTGACATGGTGGCAGACGAGAGTGAGTCCGACAGAAGACGACTTGAGGGCAATTCGTGTGCCGACACTTATTGTAGCTGGCGAAAATGAGCAATTTATCAAACGTGAGTATTTCGTGCGATGGCAGGAATTGATCCCAAATGCTGAAACGGTTTGGATAGCCGATACTGACCACTTTTTGGTCATCAATCAGCCTAACCAGGTAAACCAGGCAATTATATCATTCCTGCGAAAATGTCAATCAAAACATAACAGTGAGCACCGTCCAGTAAACAAGCATTAGTCTATACTTGAGGCACAGCGCCGAACATTCGTTGGAGCGGAGGATGGGGGATCACGGCTTTTTTGTGCTTACTGCCCGCACTTTCTGGTCAGGTACAGTTTGTCTCGTGCCCGCCGTCCCCCACCCCCGCTCAACATTGTGTTCGGGTGGCTTCAAGCGTCTTCAGAACCCAAAGTTGCCCCGCTACTATGGTTTGATCAATTCAGAAAAACAAGATATAGTATAGATTGGACTTTTGACAAAGCGAAACTAACTCCAAGTCAAGCTGGGATGAAAAAGTAGATTGAGAAATGAACAATCAAGTCGAAATCAGGCTATTTTGTAGCGATTAGGCGTTTAACGATGACCTTTTGGCGTAATCGTTTGGGCAATTTCAGGCCTTTACGCCGTCCTGGGGAAATACCCCGCGGTTTGGGCGGTTGAGCGGGCGTCCCCAACTGGCGAATAATTCTGGCGAAGCCGCGTTGGACGAGCGTGGGCGAGAGCAGGTGGCGACGCAGGGCTGGTAAGTTACGCTCCCAGGGTCTGGGTAAGCATGCGACGAGATGACGGGCCATCCAGAGTTGGGCATAGGCAATGTGTGTCAATTGAAACCAGGTTTCCTCATGCGCCACTTCGGGCGTTTGAAAGCCAACGAGGCGCAATTTTTGTTTGCCAAAACGGAAAAAATGTTCAATATCAAAACGGGCAACATAAGCCTGATCGATGTGGGTCAGGGTGAGTTCATGACGGCGCTTACCCATCACGATCAGCCAGAGCGGATGCTTGAAGGCTGGGTTGCCCGCTTGGTCGTAGCGGACAATGCGCACCAGCGTAAAGGGATGCTCATGCATCGGGCGTGGGACGGGCTTGCGCTCGCCTGGCATCAACAGATTATGCCAAGCCTGAATCTCGACTCGGTACGGCTTGCCGCGGCGACTGGTTTCCCACAAGGTCTGGGTTGCGTCAGGCGGGGTCTGCGTGGCGGCGGTGGTGAGTGAAAACGGCGCTCCGTACCAAGTGGGATGCCCTTTCCCTGGTGTCGCGCCGGTTTCTGCACGGGCGACAGGCGGCTGATAGAAGGTACGCGTCCTGCGCACGCGCACAATGGTCACCAGGTTCGGATAGTGGCGATGGGCATGGAGCGCAGCCGGTTTGCTGTAGCTGCTATCCGCCACCTCGACGGTCAATGCTTTGCCAAACGGCAGTTGCTCGTTCGCCAACAACTGCCCGATCTGATCCATGCCGACCTGCTCTTTGTCTTCAACCGTCGCCACGCGCGTGGTCAGCAAGGGCAACACCCAACTCGACGAAATCCCGGCTTCTGGCTCTACTCCTAGCGCCACCGTCGAGTATTGATGACCGATCGTCACCGGTAATTTGCCTTTCACCACTTCCGGCTGGTAAACCATCCCACGATCTGCCAGCGTGCGGGCATACGGGCGCGGGTTGGGCGTTACATCGACCATCAAGAGCCAAAATGGCCAGGCCGCTGGCTTGACCAGCGAGGATGCCAACTGCTCTGCTAGCCACATCGGCGCCACGACCATCTCATCAATCGCCTTGAAGATCGTCGAGTAGCTGCGTCGAAAACAGCTGGCTAAGCTATATTCCACCACCGACTTGGCCTCTGGCGTGCTGCTCATTGCATCCACCAATTCCATCAGCGTATCGGCTCGATTGTTAAAGTTCTGATATAATGACGTCCGGAACTGTTCCAGTTGGGTAGTGTATTGAGTGATGTCCATACACTATTTCTGGTTCAGTTCCTCTTTTTTTGCAAATCTCTCACTATCTCGTTTCACTTTACTTTGTCAAAAGTCCAATGCTATAATTACAGCCAATAAATCTTATATCGCTTATCAGTATATCATCGAATGCTACCACCACCAACCCAAAAAGTAAGGCGACTGCCGTCTAATTTACATTATTGGCCGAG
>JBBRVA010000895.1:0-3476 GCA_038247295.1 Caldilineales bacterium
CTTGCCTAGTAGCATACAAGGGTTTGATAATAATTTTCAACTTTTATGCAGCAGACAAGCTACAAACGCAAAACCCCTATGCTACATCTAATTTGGGATCATAATGGATGGAGTGATAAACTGCCAAACATGACACGCGCCAATGCTTTTTTTTGGTCTATATGTTTTATTGTGGCTGGCGGTGGTGGATTAGGCTATCTTTTATGGTCAATTCCGCCTACCTTGGCTGACGCGCAGTGGAATATAGCCGTGATTGCCCTCTTTCTAGCTGCGCTTGCGCTCCTCAGCAGTGGTATAGGTGCCATCATCGCCCTCGCCTTGCATCGTCGCTGGCCAGCACTCAGCGGTGTTCGCGCCCGTCGTACTCCACAGCCAGAAACGGCGGTCCGTCAAGGCGTATGGGTGGGCATTATCATAACAATTTGGGCGCTGCTTGCTCTGCTGCGCATGGTTGATATCACCTTTGTTTTGGTAACGGTTTTACTCGTAGGGCTGTTAGAGACCTTTATCCAGAGTCGACAGACTAGATAAATGGTAAGCGGACTCAAATCTCAACTAGAAAGGCAACAAATGCAAGCAATCGCCGCAATCGCCAGCCAGATATTATCCCAATCTGATTTCGCAGCAGATTTGACCGCTGGCTTCCAGTGCGTTAGTGCACGTCATCTAGCACGCCAACATTATCCCCAAGTCGATCTAAATTTGCCGCTTTTGATTGGTGATATTGACACGCCGGAACTAGCATCCAAAATTAAAACCACGCTCCGCTTTGCCTATCCTGCGGATCACCCAGTGGCGCTACTGTGTGATCCAGGTAGTGGGGATCAATCGGTCATTGCGTCAACCCTGGCTGCATTCGACCAGGCAGCGAATTTTGATGCTCCCGGCATACTCTATCTACCGCCTATTCCAGCCGCCGATTTTACAGCGCTGCAAGCGATTGTCGCCCATCTGCGGGCACCCGAGGGCTGTCCTTGGGATCGCGCCCAAACCCTACAAAGTATGCGTCATGATCTATTGAGCGAATGCAGTGAGGTGCTTGAAGCAATCGATGCCGAAGCCCATAACCTGGACAATAGTGTCCATATTGCCGAGGAACTGGGCGATCTTTTGATGGCGGCTACGCTCATGATCCAGATTGCCACCGAAGCAGGCCGCTTTCAGATGGCAGACGTCATCAATGGCGTGGTCACCAAGTTGATTCGTCGGCACCCCCATGTGTTTGGAGAAACGACCGTCGACGGTGTTCAACATGTACTTGCCAACTGGGAGGCTATCAAAACGCAGGAAAAGATCGCCAAAGGCCAAATCAACGACCACCCGTTGGCTGGTGTGCCGGCGCCATTACCCGCATTAGAAAAAGCACGCCAACTACAATCAAAAGCGGCTAAGGCCGGTCTTCTAGATCGTGCAGCGCTGGCCCAAATGACACCCGCATTGAAAATCGTACTTGGATCTAATCCTAATGAGCAGCAGTTGGGTGAACTACTATGGCAACTGGTTGCCCTGGCGACCGAACTAGGACTCAATGCAGAAGATGCTTTGCGTCATTACATCGTCCAGTACCGGCAGCAAACAATTTAGGGCGTCCAGGCGATATCCGTGCCACTCATTTCAGCCAGCAGCTTAGGAGAACTTTGCAAGTCTGTAATCCATAGATAGAGAATTGCATCATGCTCCTTCGGATTACCAGTAATGTATGCGAACCGCTGACTCGCTGATGACCAGGCAAACTTCAATGCACCTTCATCCGTAATACGTTGCAGATTACGCCCATCGGCATCTATCACCCAGACATTTAGTGCGCCATCGGCACTATCCTGCGCCGACAAAAACGCAATCCGACGGTTGTCGAAGGACCATGCCGGTGATGAGGCAGGTACCGCAATTAGTTGACGCAGATCCCGTCCCTGGCTGTCCACCGTATAAATACCTTTGGGCGAAGCCACAGCGACACGTGTCCCGTCGGGCGACCAGGCTGGCTCGGAACTATCAAAAGCAGTGAATAACTGCACATCTTCACCCGCTGGTCTGGCGCGGTAAATGCTGCGCACATCACCCTGTTTCACATCAAAAAGGATAGTTCGTCCATCAGGCGACCAGTCAAAATGCTCGACGCCGCCTAATTGTTTGTTGGGTAAATCATAAAACCGGTTGGATGGAATATCGAGAACGCGCAAATGTGATTGCTCATTCGACCCGACAGTAAAGGCAATTAGTTGGCCGTCTGGGGACCAATCTGGCGCCGACTTTGGTTCTGGGCTATTGGTAACCTGACGAAGTTGGCGACCGTCAGCATCGGCCAGAAAAACTTGGGGCGCATTATCGACCTCGGCAACAAAAGCGATCTGCCGACCATTCGGCGCAATGGCTGGCTTAGAGCCAACGATGCCAAGGCCGCGCTGGTTAGAACCATCGGGCTGGGATAAATAGATGAAAGGCTGATTATTGACATCGACAACAAAAAGCAGTTGATCGGCCGTCAAGCGCGGCAATGAAGTTGTCTGAGGTAAAGGTTGGATCGTTTGCTTAATCATTGCAACCGCACCGCTAAACTGCAACGCAAGCCCAGCGAAAAGCACTAGACAGCACAATACAGCGGCAATAGTGAGCCGGCGCCCGATCTTTTGTGCTTTGCCCACCGGTGCAACGCGCACACCAAGGTTTAAGCGGGTTTGAACACCATCCAGATCCACATCTACCCAACCTTGATAGGCTTGCTGTGGGGCTAATTTGCGTACATCCACGGTCACATCAAAGATGACAGGCACAGGAAATTCCTCGGTCGCGGGCCGGCCATTACCTACCTTAAACCAGGCCTTTTCCATATAGATAAAGTCGATATTGTGGGCTGGTCCCCCCTGGTTATGGACGAGAAAGCTGCGCGTCGCTTTCGCGTTTGTTTCTACAACACCAAAATCGATCCACCCTGGTTCAATTACTGGCTTAGGCGCGGCCCCCGATGCGCTGTTTTCATCCATCTGGTTTGGATGACTCGTTAGGATGCGATACGCTTCGTTAATTTCCTTTAGTTTTTCCTCGGCAAAAACCTTGTCAAGCGGGTTCATAAAGCGATCTGGATGATAAACCCGGACGAGCTGCCGATACTGCGCCTTTATTTCTTCTGGTGTTGCCGTCGCTGTAACATCTAACACGCCGTAATAATCTTTCATACTCTAGAACCTTTGCCCGCAAGTACAAATCCCAATAAATGAAGAATGCACCATAGAAATGAACCGAATTAGCGAGCACAATAAAAAAACAATCCCCAATAAACCCAGCGCTCCACTTATGCGTGGTATAAGCCAATGATTCAGCTGTTTTAGCATGTCCAGGCATATTTACATAAATCTCGTGTGTTCCACCATTCTCTCACAGGTTATATCCACACAAACTTACACTTTGCTTTCATTTCCCTTAAATCAACAGTTAATCAGATATAGGCTAATATTATATCATATTGCATCTGATTAATA
>JBBRVA010000896.1:0-3469 GCA_038247295.1 Caldilineales bacterium
GATGAAGACTACTACTCTACTCTAAAAAAACCTATTCCATTACTCTACTTTTGGCGAAGGTATTATATAAGACAAGCATTAATTGCCGTCGGTCGTTACCCGCCAGGGTAACGGACTCACTCACCGCGTGCAATCACCTCGATCTCGGCCAAGCTGGCGAGTGGTAGCTCGTTAAACAGGCCCGTTATGTCGTCGATCACCACTTTGACCGCACGCGCCTTGACATCATCAAAGGCAATATCTGTGCCACTCACCGCCAGATCTTGGGTCAACGTTTGGCTGGCCACTTCGACGGTGCCCGCGGCATCACTGTACAAGTGTAGCGTCACCTGATGAATTTGCAAACTAGAATTCGCTTCATCCCCAAACCGAGGGTTGTAGAGCCGTACCGTGCGCACACTGATCGGCGCCGGGAAGGTGAGTTGCGCCCATTGCCCGTTGGCTGGCTGATCGGCGGCGCTGTGCCAGTAACGGCCAATTGACCCCTTTAGCACCAGCCGATCGTTGAGGCCATTCGGAATATCTGGGTTGGCGGTCGACGAAACGCTGACCGTTGCCCCCGGCGCCAGATTGGTCCACTGCGCGGCCTCGTCGCTAGCCGGGACCGGGATCATGGTGTGGCCGGCGTGGCAGCCGACACAGCGCATCGTCGTAGCGGGGCGACCATAGTTCATACCTGCTACATGCGCCGCACCATCTAACCGTTCAGCTTTGAGCGGGTTGATCGTAAAGGGCACCGTGCCATCGGCCGAGCGAATCTCCTCAAACAATGGCACATTGGCCGGGACGTTGGCTTCGAGCACGGAACCATCGGCGGCGATGGGTAACTCGTTGAGCAAAATCGGCCAATCCAGGTTGCGGAAAGAGCCGTATGATTGGCGCTGATGGTCAATAAAAAAGCGTATTGTCGCCGCCGAACCGATGGCGGGCGCGTTGACAATTTCTGTGTCCACCGGCGCATTGAAATAAACATTGAGCGCGTCAAAGACAAACGTGCCGTCGCTATCATAGGGGCCATCTTCAGCCGGTGGGTAGAGGCTGGCCACCTGGGTGACACTGTCGACAATAATCGGCGGCCGCGGGCGCGCGGCGACCAGTTTGGTGCGTAATTCGCTAGTGCCAGGGTTATCATAAAGCAGGGTCAGATCGCTGCCATCTGGATTGATGGTATAGAGCCCGTAATCTTGGTTGACATCTTTCGCATAGGAAATAAGGAGCCGACCATCGGATAACACGGCCGCGTCGGTGGCGTAGACGCCTTTGAGCACGCCATAGGACGTTGGTCCGGCTTCGCTGACATAGTCAAAGGTGAGCTTTGTCACACCCAAAATTGGCTGGTAGGCGCCAGGGCCCCGCCCGTAGCGACGCAAACCACCAAAACCGGCCGCTTCGGTCATATTGAGCATTGGATAATAATTGGCGATCAGATCGCCTTCAGGGGTAAAGGCGCCGCCATACATATGGTTGGCTTCTTCATCGCGCAAATTGCCGGCCCACATCGCCAGCTCTGTGCCATCCGGATTGATCGTCGCCGCGTGCCAGGCATTGCGCCAGAGGAAATCTGGTCCGCCGTATTGACCGGTGCGATCGGCGCTAAGCCCTAAATGTTGTACATAGCCCCCCGTCGGATCGGTGATGGTTTCCAGCGTTTTGGCGACAAAACGGTGGTTACGCCACCAGCGCGCAAAAACGATCTTCCCGGTCAGTGGATCGACGATGGGCCGCTCAGCGCCATTGCGCTCGGCGGTGATCCGGTGCAGATTAGCGCCATCCGCATCGACGACGTAGAGATCGCTGGTGCGGGTCGCGCTGTATTGGGCGATGCTCGGCCAACGGGTCGAGGCGAAGACAAGCCGCCCATCGGGCAGCCAGGCCGGGTCAAAATCATCGTAGGGAATAAGTTGACCTTCGGCGCTGCCAAAGCGCAGCATATCGCGCTGTTGATCAGAAAAAGTGACCTGGCGCAGCCCTGTGCCATCCACATTGATGACAAAGAGACGCCAGGCGCTGGGGTTGTTGAGGGGGCCGAGATCATACTCGCCCTGCGGCAAGCCGGCAAAGACGATTTGAGTGCCGTCGTACGCGACATCCGGCGCATTGACATCGATCAGGTTGAGCGTGGTTGCGGTGGGTTGGCTGCCATCGATCAAGATATTTTGGGCACCGTCCATGTAGCGGACAATCAACTGGCCAGGGGCTGCAATGCGAAAGCGGCTGTGCGGTCCGACGCCGGGCAAGTCATTGGTCTTGTCCCAATAAATACTGCCATTGGGTGGAATCTGACGCGAGACAAAGACAATCGCGTTGCTGGATGTTACGGTTTGGGTAGTGAGATTAGACGCGTCAATAATTACCCGCGCGGGCGTCACAACGGCCGATGGACGACCATTTTCGCCATAAAAGGTGCAATGGCTGAGCAACAGGCTCAAGCCAATCGAAAGCAGTATGCCAAGCGCACCGACCAGCAGGGGTGATCGGAGACGGATTTGAGACATCAAAACTCCTTCGCGCAAAGTCAAGCATTCGCACCGCAGCCCTCGGCGTGCGACCAACGATCAATGACACAAAGTAGTTTAGTAGATTTTGCGGACGTGGGTTGTTGCAATTTGTTGACAATTGAGGCGCGCTAGGCGGATTACAGAAAGTGGCATATAGTTGACAGCGAGGATACTCAGTGCTAGAATGACAGAATAATGTCATTATGATGGCGTTATTCTGTCATTTCTATCTGATCGTTTGTACGATCGACTGGGGAGAAAGTATATGATTCAGCGCGCCCTACCTACGATTCCAATTACCGAATTACGCACACGCCAGCCGGAAATTATCGACGGGTTAAAAGAATCACCCGTCATGCTGACCCGCCAAGGCTATGGGGCAGGTGTACTCGTCCATCCCGACCAGTGGAACAAACTAGTGGCCGAAGTGGAGCGTTATAAGCGGATGGCGCGTTTGCAGCGTATCCGCCACGAGATGGATAGTGGCGTCTATTTCTCGGAGGCCGAGGTGAAGGCCGATTTGGAAGAGCGTGGTCTGTTGTGAAATGGTCGCTGCGTTTTAGTCCGGAGGCAGTCGCTGCTTTGCGCCGTGTCGAACGAAGTTTTGTCGGCAATGTCTGGGTCGTGTTAAACGCGCTAGAGGAAGATCATGCCTCTGTACCTTTTCAGTCGACCGAGGACGACCCCAGCATTTATTGGGCTGCCGCCCCCGGTGACTACACCGTCTGGTTTGAAATTCTCGACGAAGAACACGCGATCCGCGTGCTTGATATTGAGGATTGATGGGGGTAGGGAGAGAGGGAAACAAGTAGACAAGTAGACAAGTAGACAAGTAGACAGATACTACGTTGCGGGCAAGGGCGAGGCAGGGTAAAGGGGGTCAAAGGGAATTTTATTTTTGACAACGCCGTAGGCTAAATGGAGGAGTTTACGCATAGCGGCGACGATAATGACCTTTTTTGGTTTGCCGC
>JBBRVA010000897.1:0-3462 GCA_038247295.1 Caldilineales bacterium
GCATCCCGCCTGAGATGGCGAAGATATGGTCCGGACCACAAACAGCCTGGCTGGCAGTGAAAACTGTAGTGGTGCGCTAAGCAGTGGGTCGTAGGTTCAAATCCTACAGGGGGTACTAAAGGACGTAGTGCGTAATGCGTAGCTAGAAAAATACGCACTACGCACTACGTCCTTTTTGTAGCACCGTTTCCTGATAAACCGCCACCGTCTCCTGCGCACAGCGATCCCAGCGAAATTGCGCCGCCTGGACAAAGCCGCGTGCGCGCAGCGTATCAGCCAGCCCTGGCTCGACGAGCACGCGGCGGATGGCGGCGGCCAACGCTTCGTCGTCGGTGGGCGCAACGGTCAGCGCGGCGTCGCCCGCCACTTCGGGCAGGCTGCTGACATTGCTACAGACCACGGGCGCGCCACACGCCATCGCTTCTAAGACTGGAAAGCCAAACCCTTCGTAGAGACTGGGTAACAAGAGACAATCTGCCCCGGCGTAGAGTGCAGGCAGATCGGCGGCGGCAACGTGACCGGTGAAGGTGACATCTCTGCCCAGATTCAACTCGTCTACCACCTTTTGCACCGGCCCAAAGAGCCAGCCTTCGCCGCCGACGATCAGCAAGCGGTGGGGGAAACCCTGCGCCTTCAAGCGCACCAACGCCCGCATCGCCGCGGCGTGATTTTTGCGCGGATTGAGCGTGCCCACCATCAGTAAATAGGGGCGCACTGCCTCGTTGCTGGCGTCGGGGCTGTACTGGCGGCGGATGCGCTGCACTTCATGGGTTGGCACGGGGCCAAACTCGGCGTCGATGCCTTCATAAATCACGCGAATCTTTGCGGCAGGCGTGTGGTAAAACTCGATCAGATCGCGCTTGGTCTGTTGGCTGACGGCAATAATGGTGTGGGCGGCGCGCACAAACAGGCGCATCCCCACTTGCAGAAAGAGCCGATTCTTGCGCGTATGGTGTTCCGGGTGGCGCTCGAAAACCAGATCGTGGACGGTGAGGACGGTCGGGGAGTGGAGGTAGGGGAGCAGGTGTTCGGCTGCGTGGTAGAGGTGTGGGGGTGTGGGGGGGTAGGGGGGTAGGGGAAAGATTTTGCGTTCGTAGAAAGGAAGGCGAAGCAACTGGGTAGCAAGGACGCTGAGCCGCCAGGCCGGTTGTCCCAACTGCACCGTCCGCACCTTTGCCGCGCGCAAACTGGCCGGCAATTGATGACCACTGTGCGCGTTGTAAAAGAAGCTTAGATCGACTTGGTCGGCATGATTACGCAACAAATGCGCCGCCAACCGCTCGGCATAGCGGCTCAGGCCGGCGCTCTGGTGGACGGCGGCACCAGCATCTAGGGTGACAGGGATAAGAAAAGAAGGATTCTGCATTTTGGAAGATAGTGATTGAAGTAAGTGGTAAATGGTAAGTGGGTGTGGCATATTGTGCCCACTTACCATTTACCACTTACTCTTTACAAATTAGCCAAAATTGCCTGCAACCGACTCACAATCATTGCCATTGCGACGCGGTTCTCGCCGCCTTCGGGGACGATCACATCGGCATAGCGCTTGCTCGGTTCGACAAATTCCAGATGCATCGGGCGCACGGTATCCATGTACTGTTCCACCACCGAGGTGAGATCGCGCCCGCGCTCTTGCATATCACGGTACAAACGGCGGATGAAGCGCAGATCGGCATCTGTATCGACAAAGATGCGCATGTCCATCATCTCGCGCAGCTCTTTTTCCCCAAAGATCAGAATACCTTCCACCAGTACAATCCGCGCCGGTGGGATCGTGCAGGTCTCACTCCGCCGTGAGTAGGTGGCAAAGTCGTAGATCGGTGTTTCGATTGGCTTGCCCGCGCGCAACGTATGTAAATGTTGAATAAGCAACTCGGTATCCAAGCTGTTGGGATGATCATAATTGACGCGCACGCGATCTTCCCATGGCTTGTGGCTGTAGTCATGATAGTAGCTGTCGTGCTGCAAATAGGCAATCTGTTCGACGCCGACCGCGGTCTGAATTTGGCGCGTGACGGTGGTCTTGCCACTGCCGCTGCCCCCTGCCACGCCGATGATAAAAGCGGTTGTAGAATTTGTTTGGGTCATAGGTGTCTGATTAGTAAACGGTAATTGGTAAGTAATAAGTGGTAATTAGGTGGAGCGGCAACTTACTACTTACCATTTACTCCTCATTTATTTCACACGGGCTGTTCACTACTGACCCCCTGGCGTAACATATCCGCTTCGTCCTTCACATCGCTTTGCACCACGAGCACCGAGCGCTGTTCTGGCCAACTAGCGACTTGGGCTACCAAGAATGCGGGACGACGCCAGTAGCCCAGCGCGCCGATCAGCATCAAGAGCAGGGCCGGCCAAAGCAGCCATGCGCCGGGTAAATAACGTACTGCCACCAACAAGCTGGGCAGGGGCACAAAGCGTAGATCAAAGGTGCGGTCGCCAATCTGGATCGTCTCGTTCTGTTCGGCACGCACCTGAATGCGCTGGCCGGGTTGGCTTTGATTGCTCTGATAGACTTCGACTAGAAAGACATCGGCATTGAAGCTCTGATCATCATCGACTACCATGCGAACAATGCGCAACGCCGCCCCTTGTTTTGGCAAGATCACCAATTCTTCGTTGTTAGGATTCGGGAAGGCCAGGCCCACTGCCTCGGTTGGGCCGGGTTGCCCTGGTCGCTCCAGCAGCGCCGTATCTGTCCCGATGAACAGACCCAGTGGGCCTGGCGCTGTGTTCACTTCTACTTGACCCATCTGCATCTTGGTATTGGCCGTGACGGGCATGCTTTCATCGCTGGCACCAATTTGCATTTCCAAGCGGCCGGTGGCTGCACTTTCTGCTGCGGGGCTTTCTGGCGCAGCCACCGCGTAATGGAGCCGCAGTTCGCGTGCCGCGTAGCGATATTCTGCCCCTGGCGCCAGTGCGGGGGGCGTCACCGCCCAGCCCGCAAAGATAATCAGCCAGATCGCAAAGAGCAGGAGCAATAAACCTGCCAGTAGCAATGGCTGCAATGCGCTCCAACGCAGATGACGAGTGGCCAGCAGACGCACTTCTGCATCATTGGGCTGCGGGGCTGCGGCGTCTGCGTCCAGATTTGGCGCCGCGGGCGCGGCCAACGCTTGTATGGTAATCTGATCGAAACGGGCCGCTAGCCTTTCGTGTAGCAGAGCAGTCAGGGCAGCCGGCTCTAGCGGATGGGCGGTGCGCAGCCGAAAGAGCGGCTGCGGCATGGTTAGTGCAAGCGGCGAACCAGGCTCGCCCCGCGGCTGCTCGATTAGCTTGTTAAGTTGGCGCAACTGCCAGGCAATACTAAGCTGATCCCCCAACTGGACTAGCAAGATTAAGCCGATCAGTGCCAGCAACAGGTGGAGCAGGGGGCTATGCAAAACATTGAAGAGACCCAGCGTGCGCAAAGGAACGGCAGCCACGCCATAGCCGGTGCTCACACTCACCACCCAGCGC
>JBBRVA010000898.1:0-3458 GCA_038247295.1 Caldilineales bacterium
ACCTGCTCCAGCGTTTCCAGTGGATAATCGACCAGGGTTGGCTGCGGGCTGGGTCCTAGGATCGAGGCATTATTGATCAGCAAATCTAGGCGACCCAACGTCTGCGCTGCTTCAGCTAATTGACGGCGATGTGTAGCGCTCTCGATATGCCCAGGAATGGCAATTACACGGCGGCCAAACTGTTCGAGTTCCTGTGCCGTTGCGGCTAGCGCCTCCGCACTACGCGCGTCGATAATCAAGTCGTTGCCTTGTGCGGCGAGGAAAGTGGCAACTGTTTTTCCCAGACCGCGGCTTGCACCGGTAATCATAGCTACTTTATGGTTCATGGCTTTGTCCTCCAGATGAGCAAAATTAGACTGACGATTTGGAAAATCGTTGTCCATAGACTTTATCAATAAAAATGACCCCGCGCATCGATCGCTGGGTCAGCGTTGGACTGTACGAAGGTTCAGGTGGGGTTCAGCGAAAAATTCAGTTAAGCTATGCCATACGCTCGATGCAAAAGTGCCATTGGCAAAATGTTTATTCTTTGTGTAGTATGATGAAACTGCTGAGCTAGGCAGAGTTATGATCCTGCCCTACACTGATTGAATGATCGATGGACTTCAGTCAGATCACCTAGAGACCCTGTTTGTCCCTGAGCTAAAGGTTGTCATCCTGTAAGGATCTATGTTCGTCTTGGGCAGAGATCCTTACAGGATGACAACCGATCTTAGTGGGCTTATCAAAGCGACTTCTAGCTTGGAAATCTGGATTCACGAAAACCATGACCAAAACAAACATTCAACCCAACTCACCCGTCAACCTATTCGATCTCCACGGTCAAGTCGCCCTAGTGACCGGTGGCGCCGGTGGCCTGGGGCGTCCGATTGCCGTGGGACTGGCGGCCGCCGGAGCAACGGTGGCGATTGCGGACCTGATGCTGGATCAGGCCGATGCCGTGTTGGCCGAGATTGCCGCACACGGTCAGCGCGCCTTGGCCTTGCCCGTGGACGTGACCAGCCGCAGCTCCGTCCAAACGGTCACCAATCGGCTGCTGGCCGACTTTGGTCGCATTGACATTCTGGTCAATAGCCACGGCCTGACCAAACGCATGCCGGCGGTGGATTTTCTCGAAGCGGACTGGGATCAGATTATTGGGGTCAATCTCAAAGGCACTTTTCTCTGCTGCCAAAGCATAGGTCGGGTGATGATTGCGCAGGGACGTGGTTCGATTATCAACCTGGCCTCGATCGGTGGTCTGGTTGGCCTGCCCAACAGCGTGGCCTATTGCGCGAGCAAAGGCGGCGTGGTCCAACTGACGCGCACACTGGGCGTTGAATGGGCGCCGCTGGGCGTGCGTGTCAACGCGATTGCCCCTTCCTCGTTCAACACAGGGATGGTGCGCCGTGTCTTGGATGTTGAGCCAGAGTACCGCGCGCGCGTCGTCAGCAAAATCCCAATCGGGCGCATTGCCGAACCCAGCGAAATTGTCGGCACGGTGATCTATCTGGCCTCCGCCGCGTCAAGCATGGTCACCGGAGCGATTCTGCCGGTCGATGGCGGTTATACGGCGCAATAAAGGCCAGAACGCATGGTTGCAAGCTTTTTGATTTTGGATAGATGATCCTTCAACGCTTGATAACCCCCCGTGTCCGCGCCACGGCCACGGCCTCGGTGCGATTCGTTGCCCCCAGCTTGCTCAAGATCGAGCCGACGTGGAACTTGACCGTGCGCTCGGTGATCACCAAACGGGTGGCAATTTCCTTGTTGGGCAGCCCTTGGGCTAACAAGTGGATCACCTCGACTTCGCGCGTGGTGAGCGCATTTGGATCGACCTGATGTTCCTGGTTGAGGCGGTTGAGCAGGCGCGAGGCGACTACGGGTTGCAACAGCGAACCACCAGCCCGCACCACGCGGATGGCGTTGAACAATTCCTCGCGCGGTGCGCCTTTGAGCAGATAGCCCTGCGCGCCGGCGCGCACCGCCTCGACAATGCGATCGTCAGTGTCGAAGGCGGTAAAGACAATTGTCGGCGTTGAGCGCCCAGCCGTTGCCAAGCGGCGCAGCGTCTCCACACCATCCAGGTGCGGCATCTCCAGATCCAATAACAAGACATCCGGACGTAGGGTGGCGACTTGGCGTAGCGTCTCTTCGCCATCACTCGCCGCGCCGATTATTTCGAAATCGGGCTGGGTGCCGAGGACAGCGGTCAGGCCGTCGCGCACAATCGGGTGGTCATCGGCGATCAGAATGCGAATCGGTGGCATTGCGTCATGTCCTCTTTGGCTGATGAGCATTGTCTTTAGGATCTGGCATTTGATAACTTAGAGATTGGAGATTAGGAGATTGGAGATTAGGAGATTGGCTCGATGAAATCGATAAGCGCAGCGACAATCTCTAATCTCTAAGTTATTGAATTGTAATCCTTATCTAGGCCGGATGAGCGGCACGGTCGCCTCGATCTGCGTTCCCGCACCGGCTGCGTTTTGGATGTGCAGTTCGCCGCCCAGCAATTTCATGCGTTCATTCATGCCGGTGAGACCGTAGCGGTTCTGCGCAATGGCGGCCGGATCAAAGCCGCGCCCGTCGTCCTTGATCATCAGCCGCACCTGCTCCGGCGTGATCACGAGCTTGACCCAGGCGTGGCGGGCTTGGGCATGCCGGCTCATGTTGCTCAGCGCTTCCTGGGCCACGCGGTAGAGGCCGGCTTCCAAGGCGAGTGGCAAGGGACGACCGCCGCCCGTCACGTTGAATTTGATCTTCAGGTTGTTATGCGCCACACTCTCTTTGACCAACGCTTCAAGCGCACCGGCCAACGTGCGGCCTTCCAACGGCGCGGCCCGCAGATCCAAAACCGAGCGCCGTGCTTCTTCCAAGTTGGTGCGCGTCAAGCTGAGCGCCTGTTGCAGCGAACGCTGAATCTGCTCGGTTTTGCCCGGCGTGGCCAGCAAGGCATCGGCTGTTTCCAGGTGGAGGGCAATTGCCGCTAGCCCTTGCGCCAATGTGTCGTGAATCTCGCGTGCCAGCCGGTTGCGTTCTTCGAGCGCGCCCAGTTGGGTGCTGGCGGCAAAGAGGCGGGCGCGCTCAATCGCAATGCTCAACATGTCACCCACGGTATAGAGCAGGCGCAGATCATCGGCGGAAAGCTCACGCCAATCCGTGCTGGCCACATTGAGCACCCCCAACGGTTTGCCGTGCGCATTGATCGGGACGCTGGCGTGATAACGCAAACCGTCGGTGCCGTCGACCAATTTATAGAGCCGGCTACAGGTGATCACATTGACATTGGCCGCGCCGGCCAAATCACCTTCATGAAAGCTGTCCAGGCAATAACACGAACCCTCCATGCGCTGTGGATTCTGGGTTAGCGCCGGCGGCAGATTCTGCGCTGCGGCCAGGTAAGCATCGCCTGTCTGCTCATTCAAAAGCCAGATCCAGCCCGTTTGTAGATCCAGCAATTCGGCCACATGCGCCAA
>JBBRVA010000899.1:0-3453 GCA_038247295.1 Caldilineales bacterium
GATCGGCGTGGCCGTGGTCGTGGCGATTGGGGTAGCGATTGGCCTGTGGCGCGGTCTCGACCAGCCAGGGTTTCGCAGTGCGGCGACGGTCCAACAATTTGCGATTGCAGAGTGGAAAAACTTATCGCCTGGGGCATCGGCTTATGAGCTGATCATCATCGAAGACACTCGGCGCATTTTGTATGAAAAGCTCAGCCAAGTCGCCATGCTGCAAGGCGTCTCTCAACGCAGCCCGCAATTACCAGCCGGAGAACAGAACCAACTGGCGATCTGGATCGAGGGTACCTATCGCAAACTCAATACCATTGTGCTGGCCGCCGATATCTATGGGCCGGGTGGGACATTTCTGGCCACGGTTTCTGTGCAAGGCGATGCAGACGACCGCGATCAAGAAGCCGCGATCTGCCTATTAGATCTACAGAATCAACTGGCCGTGCAAGTCCTCATTGCGCTCAGCATCACCGTCCAGACGCAGGAAGTTGACGCCATGACCAAGGTGCCCACCAGCAGTTGTGCAGCGTTGCGGCTGAACAATGGTGCTGCCCAACAGGTGATGAATGACAATCTACAAAGTGCTCAATCGGCACTGGAACAGGCACTCGCGCTCGATCCGAACTACGCCGATGCCCACAACAACTTGGGCCAGGTTTTTTATCGGCAAGCGGCGTGGGCGCGCGCCGTTGAACAGGTTCAACGTGCGCTTGCGCTTCAGCCGCGCAACGCGATCTACCATTACAATCTGGGGCTGGCCTACGAGCGCTTGGGCGATTACGCGGCAGCGGTGCAGGCGTATGAAGGAGCTATCGCCCTGGATCCACTTTATACCCAGGCATTCAATAATTTGGGCTTCACCCATTTACTCCGCAATGATCCAGCCAAAGCAGTTATTAGCCTTCAGCAAGGGTTGAAACTGGATCCCAAAGCGGCTTACTTACACAAGAATTTAGGGCGCGCCTACTTGGATCAAGGTGATCCAGCCCGCGCGGTTGGCGAGTTGACGCAAGCGGTCGATCTGTTCACAGAGGGTGTCTATGCCGAAGCGCTTTATTACCTGGCGTTGGCCTACCACCAAGCGGGTGAACGCCAACATGCCTGCGCAACGCTCTTGCACTATGCGCCGGTTGCGAACCAGGACGACGCGGCGCGCGCCGATCAGGCCGCGGCATTTTTTTCTGACTGGGCGTGCGAATGATGTGTGTACCAGAGCCGAGACCCTTAGGGTTTGCCTGGTAAGATAGATTGTAGTCCACTGGTTAAACCCTAAGGGTCTAAGCATAGAAAGCGGAACGGAGAAAATCATGTCTACCACCTGGAAATCAACAGTATTGGCGATTGGATATCTTGGATTGGGTTTGTTGCTGGCTGGCTGCATGCCCATCGCGCCGACCCCATCTGGCCGCGCCACGCCAGAACCTAGCCCCAATGTCGCGCATGAACCAATCGCGATTATCACGTACATAGCCGGTGATGTCTTCGTCCAAGAACAAGAACCCACTGTTCAGCGCCGCGCGCCGGGGTTGATGGCGCAGCCACGACCGCGTGAGGCACGCGCCAGGGCCTTTCAAGAATTGCGCGACGGGTCCACCGTGCGCACCGAAACTGAAGGTAACGCCACCATTGTCTGCTACAACAATCAAGCTTATCGGGTTACCGGCGGGTCGCAGGTGGCGGTCAACAGTGCCAGTTGTGGCAGTGCCCAACCGTTGCCCCCTAATAGTGTGCCAGCCGTGGCGCCAGACAAAGGCCGCCTGATTGAAAACGACGGCAGCAGCGTGATCGAGGGCGAGACGCGTGAACGGGAAAGCGACTACGGGCAGTTGCCGGTTATCCTTAGTCCGCGCAATACGGCCCTGTCTACCCAAGCGCCAGCGATTGGATGGGTTGAAGTGAGCGGCGCGCTTGAATATGAATTGAGCCTTAGCGGCCTTTCTTCTTTTGACAACATCGTGTTGAATGCGGATGAGCTTGCTTGTGATGCCGATCAACGGACGGCGTCGAACCGCATCTGCACGCAAGCGTGGCCGGCCACATGGGCATTGGAACCCGGCGCGCGCTACTTTTTGACGATCAGCGCCCGCACTGGGATCGCCACACCGTTACGCGCATCCGAAGTGAGCGCGCTACGCACCCTGGCGGCGGATGAAGCCGAACAGGTGCAAACAGTCGTCGCCCAAATCGAAGCGCTAGCCGTTGATCCAGTGACGCGCAATTTGTTACTGGCCGGTCTTTATCGCGAGCACGGCTTGCTCGACGCGGCGATTGCAGCCTATGTGGCAGCCCAGACGGAACAACCGACGGCAGAAGTTAACGTGGCGCTGGGTGATCTTTATCTGACCGTTGATCTCCAGCGCTTTGCCTTCCTCGTCTATCAGGGCGCACTGGATCAATTGGTGGCAACTGAGAACGACGATCCGGCGGTGCGCGCGGCGGCCGAGTTTGGGATTGGCTTGGTCTATTATAGTCGAGCCAATTATGCCGAGGCAGAGCCGCATTTTGTTGAGGCGGTTGAACTGTATACGCAAATTGGTGCTGAAAGCGAGCGAAATGCCGCGCAAGCAGCGCTACAGGCAACCCGTGAACGATTGGCCTAGGAGGCAACCGCGTATGAAAATTCGTTCCTCGTTAATTACTATCTTATTCTACTTGATGGCTGGCGGCGCGATAGCGCTCATGTTCCTGGCTCGGCCCGGTGCTATTCATGCCAACGTGGCAGAGCAGGATACTGCTACCCCGACACCTACACCGTTTCCCACATCGCCGGTGGAATTATCATCCCAGATCATTGCCGCAAAAGCGGCCAAGGTTGAAGCGTTGCGCGAAGCCCAATTCTTATTGGGTGAAGGTGACCGCGCCACAAACAAGACAATAGCGCGTAAAAAATGGTTAGCCGCTGCGGATGCCTTTGCCCGCGCCGGTGATCAGTTAGGTGCCGCCGATGCCTACTTGCTTTTGGCTGATTCCTATCAGATTGAAGCAATCTTCAGTCGTCAAAAGCTGAGATTGGCGGTTGAATATTACCTCAAAGCGCTGACCGCCGGCGCTGATGTCTATGAAGAACTGATCCAAAACGAGCTACCGGTTGATGAGGCTACGCTCAAAGCAGCACAAGCATTATATAAACGTGGCCAAGCGGCTTACGAAGCGAATGATTGCCGCCAGGCCGTACCCTTGCTAGACGAAGCACGCCAACTCTATCGGCAGGCAAATTTCAGTAGCGGTGAAGTGCGCGTGCTAACCATCAAAGCCATCTGCCAGATCGAAGCGGAGAACTACCTGGGCAGTCTGTCTACGCTGTTGGAAGGTTTGCTGATTGCACAGAGTCTACCGCTGGGCGAACCACTGACCGAACGTTATTTAGAAGGACAGAGTCGCTATGAACGCGGCGATTTCGCCGGCGCGTTAACTATCTACGAAGAAGTGCTGATCGTTTACCAAGAACGCAATGACAAAGCA
>JBBRVA010000900.1:0-3445 GCA_038247295.1 Caldilineales bacterium
ATTTACCCAGTTCGACCCGATCGCCGGCCGGATCGAGGGCGCGCCGCTGCTCGAGCGCCGGCTCAGCGACTTGCGCGGCTACTTTGTCGATCAAGCAGCCTATGCAACGGCATTGGCGCAAGCAGATTCGTTACTCTATACGGTTGCCAATGTCGAGCCGGCCCAAGGCGAAGGTGCGCTGCATTATGGCATTAGCTGCATTATGCCAGGGCGTGTCGGGGATGAATATTACATGACCAAAGGCCATTATCACGCCTGGCGTCCGGCCTCCGAATACTATATTGGTATCCGCGGCACAGGCATCCTGCTGCTCGAAGATGAAGAGAGCGGCGAGTGCTGGTCAACACCGCTGATTGCCAACAGTGGGGCTTATGTGCCTGGTCATGCCGCCCACCGCACGGTTAACACGGGCACAGAACCGTTGATCTTCCTAGGCATCTACCCCTACAACGCCGGCCACGATTACGGTGCGATTGTCGAGCGCAATTTTCGCCATGTGGTTGTGCAAGTAGAGGGGAAACCCACGATCTTACCGCGCGCGGACTATCACGCGCGCAGACGGTGATCACGGATTTAAAAAGTCAGGGTCAATAACATGCGCTAGGCACTGCGTTCAAAAAGTTCAGCGAACTCGGCTGGCAGTTCACCTTTAACATCGTCGATTTGACCGGCTGAGACCGACTCTTGTAGCACTGCCATCACGGCTTTTGTTTGGGCGACGGCACGCTGATAGCGGACATTCGTACGCGCCCCGACGCGATTATAAAATTCCTCCACCGTAAAGCCCTGGACATAATTCCGAGTATTTTCGGGTGGCTGTCTCGCAACCAATAATTCTTTAATCCCACGGGGCAACTGGGCAGCCATTTGGGATTGTTCTGTCCTGTAGATGCGTTCACCCAAAGTGGAGAGAACGGCTTCTGTCAGTTGGAGTGCTTCTTCCGGTGTGTCGAGTTCTGCATACGCCTGCACATGTTGAATAAACTCTTCGTATTGCATAGAAAATCCTTCCCTCACTACAACTTAAACCCAGATAGCTTCCAAAAGTGACAAGCTATGTATGAATCCTTATTTTCATACTAAATTGATCGGTTGTATATATGTATAAATACAACTTTCGCATATAGATTCAGATATGTTTACCCAATCATCAGTGCATTGACAGCATCTGGTGAGCAATGATACGATAGGCTGTGCTACGTTTGCCGATAAACCCAAGCAAAAGATTAGGCGAATGGTGCCTGGTTATCCAGGGTCTAGTCCCCATTCCCCACTTTCTACTATCTAACCTAAAAGGAGAACTCACTGTGCCCTTAAATACATCCACCCTGCTCGACGCCCTCAACAGCGTCACTGCCATCCCGATTATTCCCTTCCAAAACGGCCGCATTGATTATGCAGGTCACGCTAAAAATATCGATTATCTGATGCGTGCCAATCGGCTGGACAACAACCGGCGCCGCGTGATCTCAATTGCGGGTACCAGTTTGATCCACCACCTGGAACCGGAAGATCAGACGCGTGTTTTGGCCGAAACCGGCCGCGTGATGGGCAACGACGGCGTCTTGATGGCGGCGATTGTGCCCAATCCAATTGGCACAGCCGACCAGTTGATCGAAACCTACGCACACCTGTCACGCAAACCCGATGTCTACCTCGTGATGCCGCTGACCGGCGTGGTCAACCCGGAAGGTGCCTACGCAACCTTTATGCGCCTGGGCCAAAAGCATGGCGAAGCGCACGGTGCGCGCTTCCTTTACTATCTGCGCAATTCCAGCGAACGGGAAACGGTAATCCGGTTGCTTAACGATTCACCACATTGGATCGGCGTGAAGGTAGGTACAAATGAAAGCGACGTGCAACCGCTGATTGAAGGCGTGGGTGACAACGGCCTGGTAATCTGGGGCGTGGGCGACCGCAGCACGCGCGCCGCCGAAATCGGCACCAAGGGCCATACATCCGGTACAGCCGTCTTGTGCACCGGTCTCTGTGATGGCATCAACAATGCCCAGCGCCGCGGTGATTACGCGACTTCGCGCCAGTTGGAGGCGTTGCTCCAGCCGCTGGAGGAGATTCGTTTTGCGCAAGGACGCATCTACAATTATTCCGCTGTGGTCGAAGCAATGATCTTAAGCGGCTTCGACGACATCGTAGGCGGCGACGGTGGGCCTTTCAATCCACGCGTGCCTGCTGCGGTGGTGGAACAGGTGAAGACAGCGATCCAGGGGCTGGCTGAGTACCATTAAGAGGCATTTACGATTTTTGATTTACGATTTACGAGATAGGTTCTTCAACGAAGATCGCTCGTAAATCAAAAATCGTAAATCAAAAATCATCCACCGATTCTCAATCAAAACGACTATGCATAACAATCCACTCCAAAAACGCGTTGTTTTCGACTTTGAAGTTGACTTCTCGAATGGCGGCGGCATCCAGGGCCAGGATTTTCGCCTAGATATCAGTGGCGACGACATCGCCGACGAAGCCCTGGCCGCCTACATCGTCCAAGATATGCGCCTGCTGATGGTGGGCGCAGTGCGGATTTTGAACAAGCAGATTATCAGCGAGCCGCATAAACGACTTTCTACTCAGACACCTGCAACTGAATTCCAGTTGATCGACCTTAGCCACACGATCGAAGAGGGTATGATCACGTACAAGGGTCTGCCGGCGCCGATCATCTGCGATTTTCTCAGCCGCGAGGATTCGCGCAAAATCTACGCGCCCGGCACCGAGTTCCACATTGGCAAGATCGAAATGGTTGCCAATACGGGCACCTATCTGGATAGCCCCTTTCATCGCTATGCAGATGGCAAGGATCTGTCCGATCTGGATTTGAAAACGGTCGCTAATCTGGACGGTGTAATCGTACATGCGACCAACCGCACAGGGCGGGCGATTACCCAGGCTGCATTCGAGGGATTGGATCTGCGCGGCAAGGCGCTGTTGGTCCGCACCAGTTGGGATCAACACTGGCGCACCGACCAATACTTTGAGGGCCACCCCTTCTTAACCGCGGACGCGGCGGCTTATCTGGTTGAGGCCGGCGTCGCGCTGGTGGGAATCGATTCGCTCAACATCGACGATATCACCGGTGGGGAACGGCCCGTCCACAGCACGCTGTTGCGACAAGAGATTTTAATCGTCGAACATCTATGTAATTTAGACCAGATCCCAACTGGTCCTTTTCGCTTTTATGCCGTACCGGTAAAAATCAAAAGTTTCGGCACCTTCCCCGTGCGCGCGTTTGCGCGAGTGGACCCGCCATAATGGATTGCGCAGCGATGTGACAATATGGTATACTCTACTATCAGTCATGGCGAATTTGAAGGAGAGCATGATGTCACAATCAACTTTAGCGCTGCCTGTTAGTGTCGAACAAATTGCGGTTGCGATCAAACAAATGAATCGCGAAGAGCAACGGCGCTTGCTCAAGCTCGTGCCC
>JBBRVA010000901.1:0-3432 GCA_038247295.1 Caldilineales bacterium
GGACGAAATTTCACCCTTGGCGTACAATTCATCGGCCAGCCGATCCAGAACACCTTTGTACTCCTCAATGATCGGGTCGAGGTCTTCGACCGGGTCAAAGAGATCTTCGACGATCAGATAGCCTTGTTCGTGAAATTGCGCTATTTGTGCCGCACTCAAATATGCCATTTTCATCTTTCCTTTCTATTTCGAGCAACAATTATAGTTCACAATTAACAAAACCCTCCGAGCACGCCTTACAGCTCGAAGGGTTTATACAGCTGTAGGTGTTATCTTACCGCCATTCGATCCGGATAAGTTTAGTCGCATGAAGACGCCAAACAAAAAGTCCAGAATGCCCCACCTGGATGACTGTTCCCATGCATTTTACTTGTATGTTAAATTCTGGATGGTTCAGCAAACGGCGAACATAAACGGCCACTTGATTTTTCTCAACATCTAAATGAACCAAGCAATAGCGATCATGACACAAATGGCGTTTGTAAAAATCAGCATCACGTGTAAATAACGTAGGTCGGCGCAACTGGTGCAAGAATGGAATAATTTCTTCATCCTGAATCCCTTGAGGTTTGAGATCAACCCCTATGTGTCGCACCGCAATATGCCAATCACGCAGTTGTAGACGCTGGCTTTCATTGATATTCTCATCCAGCAGAATCACACCGTCGGTTCCAACTCATATTCATGAGCATGCTGAAGCAAGGCTTTCGTCGCTAACGTAACCGCCTCGGCAATCGCCTCTTTAGTGATGCTACCATGCCATTCGTAGATAATTGTCTCCCAATCCATATCTTCGGCGACCATCTCCAGTACATCAGCGACAAAGATGCGTGTGCCGCGAAAGGTTAGCTTACCATGACAAATCTTGGGGTCGGCTACGATGTACTGGCCTAGAAACAGAGGGCGATCAAGTACATTCGGCGCACCGTTTCTATGTTCCGCTTCCATTTGTAGCAGTAAGCTCATTGTGTTATCTCCAAAACTCATCACGCTTTGCATTGCCCAACATTATACACTGGCACTGTCGGCCTCGCAACCACCTGTCATCCTGCGATCTCGTCATCTTTCGTCATCCGTTCGCCGCGCAACAGGAAGGCACGGATATCATAGTGGCCGGGTCGTTCTGGTGTAAGCTGGCCGGATTCGACCATCAAGTCGAGCGGGTTGACCTTGGTGCGCATCGGCATGATCACCTTTTCGTGCATGCGCGCCGATTCGTAGACCGAGTGGATCATCTCCAACGCCTTGTAGCCATTTTCGCCGCGCCCGCGGTGGGTGTCAACCTTGCCTTCGATCCAATCAGCCAGTTCGTCGGCCTGGGCGGCGCCGCCTTCCAGCCATTCAAAGCGGCTGCCTTCGTCCTTCACTTTGAAGAATTTGCCATCGGGTTCATGCAATTGCCAACGGCCGCCGGTATCTTTGTTGAGCAGTTGCAAGTTCTCCGTCGTCATGTTGATCATGCCTTCGCTGCCGTAGATCAGCGCGCCCTGGTAGACCGTATCCGTCACATCACTGAGCAACAGCGCCTGTGCGCCACTCCGAAAGTGGAACGTCCCAATCGCACAATCTTCAATGCGGGTGCCGCGCTCGAACATATCGGTCTTGCGCTCGATGTTGCCCATCACCCAGTCACATTCTTCGTCGCTGAGCAGATAGCGATACATATCGGTTTGGTGCGAGCTAAAGTTGGGCATACCCTGCCAGCCGTAACTGGTGATATGCTGTGCTTTGCCAATCGCGCCGTTAGCGATCAAATCCTTGGCCAATGTATAGGCGGGCAAAAACCGGCGCTGGTGACCAATAATGAGCTTGACTTTGTTGCGCCGCGCCGCGATCAACATCTGTTCGGCGCGGCCTAAGGTATCCGCCATCGGCTTTTCGCAAATGATCGCCTTGGGGCTGTAGGCCGCGGCGGCGATGGTCCAGGTGGCGTGGCCCGTGTGCCAGGTGCAAACCGAGACCACGTCCAGTTTTTCGGTTTCGAGCATCTGGCGGGCGTCGGTGTAGTGCTTGGTCGAAATGTTAAATTTAGCGTCCATATCGTGCATGGCGCTCTCGTTCAAATCGGCGAGCGCAACAACATCGTAGCGCCCGCAATTGAGATAGCCACCCACGTGGTTGCTGCTAATACTGCCACAGCCGATGACACCGGCGCGAAGTTTGTTGGACATAGTAACTCCTGCTGATTGTGTGTTATACCCGATAAATTGATGAAATAGGCCACCGGCCTACGTTGAACAAACTACAAGGGAACAGCATAAGGGATCATAGTATACAACTGGAGGGAAAATGCGGCAACGTCACTTTGCGGGATAAATCCCGCGGCTGACTTCGGCGTGAGCCGCATCCAATGGGGCCGCTTCACCAGAAGCCGATTGAGCGCGGTGCCTATTGCTGCCTATTGGGCCCCAGCGGGTGTGGCAAAACCTCCACCCTGCGCATGATTGCCGGCCATGAGCCGCTCAGCGCGGGTAAAATTCTGATTCGTCAGCAGGATGTTACCCATCTACCCCCAGCACGACGCAATACGGCGATGATGTTTCAAGAGTACGCGCTCTTCCCGCACATGACGTTGATCGACAACGTGGCCTTTGGTCTAAAAATGCGCGGCGTGGGCAAAGGTGAGCGCCGCAAACAGGCCGAAGCGATTTTCGATGCCTTCATTTTGGCCTGCTGGGGCGATCCAGGTATCGAAGCGGCGCGTGAGATCACGTGCAAGCCGGTGGTCGGAATTGCCGAAGCCAGCCTCTATGTGGCAAACTCATTAGGGGCAAAATTTGGCGTTGTCAGCACGCTCAAGCGCACCCAACACATGGTCGAAAAGACGATTGAAAAGGTGGGCCTCAGCAGCCACTGCGCACTGGCCTTATGCACGGATCTACCCGTGGCCGCCACCGCAGAGGATCGTGATTTGACACTCAACGTGCTAGAAAGCGGCGCCCGCACCGTCATCGCCGCCGGTGCCGAGGTGATCGTCCTGGGCTGCGCCGGCATGAGCGGGCTGGATGAGTTGCTTGCCGCCCGGCTCGGTGTGCCAGTGATCGATTCAGTGGCCGCCGCCGTGGTTTGGGCCGAGGCGTTGGTGCAGCTTGGTAAATCCACCAGCAAGGCCAACACCTATCGCCCACCAGAGATCAAGCCGATCACGGGTTATCCAGCCTACATGCAACCAGAAAATCTAAGTCATCGCCCAAGAATAAGATTAGAGATTAGAGATTGACAGAGCGCAATCTCTAATCTCTAATCTCCAAATTATTTCTGGACGAACCCTAAGTCGCAGCGAATCCACAGCTTTATGGAGTCAATATGAAAACATTGATCAAAAATGGACGAATTGTCACCGCC
The DNA here is from genome assembly GCA_038247295.1 of Caldilineales bacterium. Taxonomy (GTDB): domain Bacteria; phylum Chloroflexota; class Anaerolineae; order Caldilineales; family Caldilineaceae; genus JAPLGZ01. The sequence continues at coordinate 3,346 of JBBRVA010000901.1, forward strand.
GCCGACGAATACGTGGCCGATCTCCTGGTTGATGGCGAAAAAATTGTGCTGATCGGCGCCAACCTGGATGCTAGCAGCGCCGACACC
>JBBRVA010000902.1:0-3420 GCA_038247295.1 Caldilineales bacterium
GGTTAAAGGATGACGCCGACCTGCGGTCGGGCGATGACAAGATGAGAGGATGACATAGGGACTCTCAATGTCATCTTGTCATCCTCTCATCTTGTCATCCTCCCTACCCCGTCAATTCACTCTAATTTTAGAAAGATTCAAATGAACATTACAGCAGAACAGATCCAACAATTTCATGAAAAAGGCTATTTCATCCTCGAACGGGCGCTGACGGACGAACAGTTGGCGGGCTTGCGCGCCGAATGTCAACGCTATGTGGATAAATTTGAGCGCGAGATGGAAGCCAAAGGGGTAACCACGCAGGGCATTAATCACTACAAAACCCGCTACTTTATCTCCAACCGGGGCAATGAAAGTCCCATCATCACCAGTTTTCTCTTTAGCGAATTAATGGCCGCAGTCACCCGCGCTACGCTTGGCGAAGACACTTACCTTTTTAATGAGCAGTATGTGGTCAAAGCGGCGGACAAAGGCACCAAGTTCGCCTGGCATCAAGATTCCGGCTATATCGGCCACTACCACCGCCCCTATCTCTCGTGCTGGTGCGCGCTGGACGATATGAGCGTGGAGAATGGCACAATCTACGTACTTTCCTACGCCGAAGCCGGTATGCAGCCGGACGACTTATTAGAGCATGTGGTCGAAGCAGGCACCAACGACAAAGTCGGCTATCATGGCCCGAACCCTGGCACCCCCTGTCTGGTGCCTGCCGGCAGCGTCGTCGTCTTTTCCAGCCGGGTCTTTCATCGCAGCGGCCCCAACACCACCAATCAGATGCGGCGCAGTTACCTGGCGCAATACTCGGCTGAGCCGATCATGAAGAAAGATGGCTCCGGCGTGTGGGCACAGGCCGTGCCAGTGGTCGTCAACGGCCAGCGTGTCGCCCCGGTCTACGCCAAGGCTGGCTAAAACGATTCCTGAAATGCTATGCAGAGTTTTTTAACGAATAGATTGACGCACGCCAAGCCGCAAAGAACGCAAAGGGTGTCCAATGGCGCTGGCTTTTCTTTGCGCTCTTTGCGGCTTGGCGTGCGATTATATTCAGCTTTGATTGCACTCAGCCTGCTCGCCGGTTGTAGTAAATCTTTCGCTGATCCAGCCACCTTAGCCGCTTCGCTGAAGCCAGAAAACGTCTTTGCGCAACTAGCTACAACATCCACAGTTCGCAAGGCGGCCGATCAGTTTGCGCGCGCGCTCAACATCGATCCGCAGGTTGTACGGATCCGTCTCAAACCGGGCGATTGCACGCTCTGCTCGTTGGAAGCGCGGCCGCAGGTGGCCAGCATGGCCGGCATCTCGGTGGTCGAGGCAGAAAAACTGCTTAAAATCAACGATGATGTGAGTTTTTTTATTCCGCACTTTTCCTGCACTTTTCTTTATGACGGCGAAAAACTGACGCCGCGCACCTGTCAGATGTCGCCGATCTAGCCGCATGGATATGCTTTATAGCAATTGCAAAGGACCGCTTGATAGCCTTCGATTGGGCTTTGTCCTACAAGTCAATACTGCCACGAGGGCAATTCTATGGTAATAGAACAGCATATCGTTCATCCTGCGCTAGCCAAGCAAGATCAAAGTCACCCTGCGTTACAGGAATCGGTGCGTCGGGAAGTTCTGGATCGTTGAGGTAGATATAATTTTCGTTCATACCAACGACAACGACGGCATGAAGTGCATTGCGATTCCAATAGGGTAAATTTTCGGTCTGGAGGGAAACAATGCAAGGATGGTTTTGTGTCAAGTGCTGGTGTAGGGTGGTGAGATTTCCTTTTGCCTGTGCTTCAACGGTAATTCCAAGCGATTCCAGATAGCGAATATGCAAAAAAGGCGTACCAAACGATTTCGTACCCAACAGCCAGCGCAGTCGCCAAAATTTGGTCTTTTTCCCCATATAAGCGAGGACCATGTAGGCACAAACAGGGAGACAATCACCATCACGCGGCTGTTGTAGATGAGGGACGGGCAGAAGAACAGGCGCGTAGGGAGAGTGCATTTAGCTTTAGTTCGCGGCTTCCAGCATCAAACCTTCAGAAAATTCACCTTCTGGCAGTAACTCATCCGCGGTCAAGACGAGTTTAGACGCGGCAGGGACGTTTGCCTGCAAACGCTCTTGTGCCATCACCTGTTTTGTTGGGTAAGATGAAAGGCGTTGGGTCAGTGCCTCGGCAGTGCGCTCAATCTCAGCTTTACATTGGGCAATCTTATATATTTTTCCAGTTTCAACATCAACATCAACCGAGCCCACCGTGCCGACACGTCCATAATGGGGGAAACTGAGCCATGCCGGTACGCGCCAGACAGGTCGATCAGCCAGCACAAGTGTAGGCATTTCAGCCCCAATATTGCTGCTAATTTCATCAATCAGCCAACTGTGGACGTGGCGGCGGGCCTCGTCGGCAGCCATATTGATCTGAAATGTACGGTTGACCGTAAGTTCAACCAACCCTTTTTCGGCCAACAAATTCTCATCAACTAGAATAGCAATCGGCATATCACTTCTCCTTATCTCAATCCTAGCACCTGTAAAGCGCTGATGATAGTTTATCACATCTATAATGAACTTCCCACATCAACGCCTCGCTTTGCCAATCTTGCTTTCATTTCGGCGCGTGAAACCCAACTGTTATCTGCATTATTACGCGCCTCAATCCGCTGCGCCTCTTGCAATGCCTCAGACAATATTTTTGCGTGCACCGAAACCGCATACTGGCTGTGCGGATACCACGGATCGCGATCCCAGCTTGCCCAGCGTTCGACCAGAGTCAAGCCAGCGGCGTGCGCTAGTTGATCATAGTAGGTGAGCGTCAGTTTGCTCCACGCGGGCGGGCTAAGTTCAAAGGCGGCCACCAGCAACCCACCGGGAGCGAGATGGCCTTCCATATTGGCCAGTACCGCTGCTTCTGTACCGGGCGTGACGAAGATCATCACGTTGCCGGCCATGACAATACAGTCAAAAGTCGTACCCAATTCAACGGTGGATAAATCTGCCTGCCGCCAATCCAGCAAGGGGGCTTTTTTGCGCGCTTGTTTAAGCATCTCTTCATCTAGATCGACGCCAACAACTTGGAAACCGTGCCGCGCTAGTTCGATGCCGGTCCGCCCGGTGCCACAACCTGCATCAAGCACACGCAGTGCAGTTGGCGCCAGTTGCTTGAACTTCTCCGCCAGTAGTTGCCGGATAAAGTTGGCTTCCCCGTGGATATCGATCCCAGCGGCGGCGCGTGCTTCGTAGGGTGCATCATACTCGCGGCCAGTACGTGAACGCGTCGCCAGCCAGGGATTCGATTGTGCTCGATTTGTCATGCCCATTCCCCATAAATAGACTGTAAAGTAAATTATCACTCATGTTACGCACCTGGGAACGCCGGCATCCTGCCGGCAGCCGCCAGAGATGGCGGCGTTCCCAGGTGCGTAACATGA
>JBBRVA010000903.1:0-3390 GCA_038247295.1 Caldilineales bacterium
GGCATAGGGCAGCCAGCGTCCGCGTTCGATCAAGAGCACGCGTTGGCCTGCTTCGGCCAGCACGCAGGCGACGATGCCGCCCGCCGCGCCCGCACCAATCACGACGGCGTCGTATGCGGCATCGGCTGGGATTTCGTTGAGCGCAACTACGGGCAGATTGGGCGTTGGTGGCGGCACGACAGCTTGATGGATGGGCGCTGGGCCTTCACGGTATTGCAACATCGTCCAGGCCGGCACACCAGCATCGTTGCCATCGGGTGGATCACCGTAGTAGCCCTCGGCCGCCAAGTTGATCAGTAGATCCAAAAAGGCGCGCGGGGCAATGGTCCATGCGGTTTGAACTTGGTCCGTTTCCAACGCCTGCAAAAGCGCATCCTGGTCGGCGCTGGCGAGATCCACAAATGATTGGCCTTGGTAACGCGCCGCCGTCTCTGCGGCCAGACAAGCCAGCCCTTGTTCAATTGTGTTGGCATAGCGCGCCAGCGCACCTGTCCAATGGCGGGCCAGGTAGGCGCCGACACCCCCCGCCCAACCGGCAGGAAAATCATCCGCCGTGATCAGACGGTCAATCATCGATTGCAATAGCAATGGTTGGGTTTGCGAAAGTGACATGAATTCGAGCTTGCTCCATGGTCGGGTGTAGGCTTGGATGCCACGGTCCATTATAACTGCAACCGTTTTTCCCAGCAATCGGGCGAAAAACAGGGAAACAGGAAACGGAATACGGGATACAGGAAACGGGAAACAGGATACGGGCCTAACACCGTTTCCCGTATCCTGTTTCCCGTTTCCCTTACCAATGATTTTGCGCACCGATTGCGTTTTTATCCGTTCTTTGCTATGCTTGCGACAAATATCAACCAGGATAATCACCCCACTGCAGGAGATCAAGATGGACTTTACCCAGCGCACCTATCCTAAAGCCCGGGTCGGCCTCTTCGCCGTTGGCCTGGCCGCCTACTGGCCGCAATTTCCCGGCTTAAAAGAAAAGCTCGAAAGCTATTATCAACACATTGCCGATCAGTTGGCCGATTTTGCCGAGGTCGTTGGCGTCGGCCTGGTCGATACGCCGCAGCAAGCACATGCCGCCGGGGCTCGATTGGCGGCGGAGCGGGTCGACCTATTGATCTGCCATACAGCTACCTATGCCACCAGTTCGCAAGTGCTGCCCATTGTGCAGCAGGCCAACGTGCCGGTGCTCGTGCTCAATTTGCAACCGGTGGCTGCGCTCGACTATGAAAACGTGGATACCGCCGAGTGGCTGGCCAGTTGCTCCACCTGTTGCGTGCCGGAAATTTCTAACGCCTTCCACCGCGCGGGCATCAACTTCCAGGTTGTCTCGGGCATGCTCTACGAAGATCAACGCGTCTGGACGAATCTGCGCCAGTGGTGTCAGGCGGCGACGGCGGTGCGCGTGCTGCGCGGGGCGCGCTTCGGCTTCCTCGGCCACACCTACCCCGGTATGCTCGACATGTATTCCGACTTCACGCAGCACCATGCGCAGATCGGCTCGCACATTGAGGTATTAGAGCTGTGTGATCTGAAAGACCGCGTCGATGCCGTGGACGAGACTGCAATCAAGGCCAAGCTGGACGAGGCGCACGCCCTGTTCGACATCGACAGCAGCGCCAATGCCGACGACCTGCACTGGGCGTGTCGCGTGGCCGCTGGCTTGGATCAGTTGGTGGCCGACTTTGAACTGAGCGCGCTGGCCTATTATTACCGTGGCACGAATGGCAGCGAGTACGAACGGCTGGGCGCTGGCCTGATCCTGGGCAATTCGTTGCTCACGGCACGCGGCATCCCGGCGGCAGGGGAAGGGGATCTGAAGAACGCTGTAGCGATGAAGATTATGGACACCTTGGGCGCAGGCGGCTCTTACACCGAGTTCTACGCGATGGATTTTAATGAGAATTTTGTGCTGATGGGCCATGATGGCCCGGCCCATCTCGCCATCAGCGGGCGCAAACCGATGTTGCGCGGCTTGGGTGTCTATCATGGCAAGGCTGGCTCCGGCATCTCGGTCGAGTTTACCGTCAAGACGGGGCCGGTGACCATTCTCACTTGCACACAGACGCGCGACGGCAAGCTGAAGTTTATGTCCGCCCAGGGCGAATGCATTCCTGGCCCGCTGATGCGGATTGGCAATACCAACAGCCGGCTCAAGTTCAAATTGCCGCCCGCCGAGTTTGTCGATGCCTGGTGTGCCGAAGCGCCAACGCATCACTGTGCGCTGGGGGTTGGACACGTGGCCGGCACGTTGCGCAAATTTGCCCGGTTAAAGGGATTGAATTTTGTTGAGGTCGGAGAATGAATCCGGCGAATAAATTCGCTGCAACTCAGACGAAACCCACCGACGTGGGTTTTGTTGAGGTAGCGCGTGATTTTAATGACTGATAAGGATAAGTAAACCATGTCGAATGCTGATCAAACCGCGGCGTGGCTACGCCGTCTCGTTCAAATTCCCAGCGTCTCGCCTGATCAAGCCGGTCCCCGCGCCGGCGCACCCGGTGAAGCGCGACTCGCCGCCGAAGTCGCCAATTGGTTTCGGCAGTTTGGCGGTGAAGTTTATCGCGAAGATGTGTTGCCTGGTCGCCCCAATGTCTATGGCCTCTGGCGCGGCCAAACTGATCGTTGGTTGGCCGTCGACGTGCATCTGGACACCGTCAGCGTGGAACAGATGACCGGCGATCCGTTCAGTGGTCACGTAGAAAATGGCCGTGTCTATGGACGGGGCGCGGTGGATACCAAAGCTTCCCTGGCGATCCTTCTAGCCCTGCTAGAAGAACTGCACCAGACTGGGCAACCCTTGGCGACGAATCTCCTAATTGCCGCCACCGTGGACGAAGAGGTCGGTGCCACGGGGGCGCCCGCCGCGGCCCGTTGGATCCGCCAACGCCAATTGCCCATCGACCAATTGATCGTGGCCGAACCGACGCTTTGCACGCCGATCTATGGCCACAAGGGCGTGGCGCGCATGGAATTTCATGTGCAAGGTGAGGCGGCCCACTCCTCACAACCCCAGCGCGGCCAGAATGCAGTGGTGGCGGCGGCCTACCTGGTCATGGCTTTGCAAGAGGAGCATGAGCAGCTTTATACATCGCCGCCCACGCCACTCGGCAAAGCGACGTTGACCGTCACGATTATGCATGGTGGCACAGGTATCAACGTTGTGCCCGATGCTTGTGCCGTCTCTGTGGATCGGCGGCTGGTGAATGGTGAAAAGGCGACAGAGGTCTGCGCGGCTCTCTATCAATTGGCGCAGGAGGCTTGCCCACTCCCCTTGACGATGAAAACACAAAAAGAGATCGACGCCTTCTTTCAATCGCCCGATTCACCGTGGCTGCGTCAACTGGTCGAATGGTCGGGTAACCAGCCGCAGGTGGCGCC
>JBBRVA010000904.1:0-3357 GCA_038247295.1 Caldilineales bacterium
CACTAGTACACTTGGGCGGAAATAACCATACTATTCTCCGGTGAATCAGTAGTGAATCAGTAGTGAATCAGTAGTGAATCAGTAGTGAATCAGTAGGACAGTGAGACAGTACAAACACTGTTCTACTGTCCTACTGATTCACTGTCTTACTTACGCCCAAGTGTACTAGCTGTCTGTGACTATTTTTGCAACAACGGCATCACTTCCTGCGCAAAGAGTTCGATGCCCGTTGTCGCTGGAAAATCAAGAATGCGTAAGGTAATATGTTCGACCCCCAGATCGACATAACGCTGCAACTGCGCTGCCACCTGTTGGGGCGTGCCCACGATTTGGTTATTTTTGAAAGGGGAGGCGGCGGCAATGCGCTGCGCCTCGGCTTCGGTCTCGGCGACAGCGATCGCTTCCGGTGCCCACGTTTTGACAATGTCATCGTAATTGCGGCCAACGGCGGTGCAATGTTGGCGGAGTACATCCAGTTTGTGGGCGTACGTTTCAACCGTGCCACCGGGCAGATTCCACCAATCGGCGTACTTGGCCACCACACGCAGCGTCAATTGTTCGCCGCCACCGCCGATCAACAGCGGTGGGATGGGGTCCGGCTTGGGCGCCAGATAAGCGTTGTCGATGCGGTAATGTTGGCCCGCATAGCTGGCTGGGGTGTCTTGCCACAGCGCCTGGATCAGTTGGACCGTTTCCTCCAGTTGGGCAATGCGCACCGCCGGCTTGGGATATTCGTAATTGTAAGCCGCATATTCTTCGTCCATCCAACCTGCACCCAGGCCAAAGATAAAGCGGCCGCCTGTGAGCCACTGCAAATTGGCGACCATTTTGGCCAGCATGCCTGGCGTACGGTAAGACTGACAGGCGACACAACTGGCGAAATTCAGCGTGGGATAGCGCGCGGCAAACCAGGTAATTGTCGTAAAACATTCAACGTACGGGGTATCCTTGGCCTGCCATTTAGCCCACGGCCAAAAGTGATCATCTACCCACACCGAGTCGAAATATGGCTGCGTTTGATCGAGCGTCTGGCTGATTTGCGCGTAGAAGGCCTGGCTGTTGCTCCCATCCACGGGGAAGGAGGGCATATGCCAGCCGAATTTTACCTTTGTCATGCGGTTTCTCCCTTGTGATAGCTAGTTAAAGCGGTGCGTGGTAAGTAGTCATTGGTAATTGTGTACGAGCGCGCTTCAGAGAGCAAATTACCAATTACCATTGACTACTTACCAATATTTTTCAAACCGCCCGACACGACTGGCGGATGATCAACTGGGTGGGCAACAAGATTTCTTGATGCGGCAGCGCGGCTGGATCCGCGATGCGCTGGAGGAGGACCTCGGTAGCGCGCCGGCCCATTTCGTAGGCAGGTTGAGCCACGACAGTTAGAAATGGCTCGACTACCAGCGCTGCCGGTAGATCATCAAAGCCGACGACACAGATATCTTCGGGCACACGCACACCCAACGCGCGCAAGGCCTTCAATGCTCCAATCGCAATGAAATTATTGGCGGCAAAGAGCGCTGTCGGCCGCGGTGTTTGCACAAGTGCTTGTTGTGCCATGGCATAACCGCTCTCAACAGTAAACTCACCCTCCAAAACTGTCAACGTCTCTTCGGACAAAGCGATCGCCGCGAACGCTTGCCGGCAACCGGCGACGCGTTCGTGTGCGGTGGAAACATCGGCTGGCCCGGATAACATGGTAATACGGCGATGACCTTGCTCGAGCAGATGCGTCACTAGATCATAAGCGCCCTGGGTCGAAGAGCAGCGCACAATGTCCACGTCGGCGCCGGGCACGCGTCGATCCATAACCACAACCTGAACGCCCTGTTTCTGGATCATTTTTACAGGCTCGGGTGTGCTGCGCGCCGGCACCAACAGGATACCATCGACACGCTTGCGCAGGAGAACGGATAGATATTCAGCTTGTTTGGCTTCATTTTCATCCGTGTTGCACAAAAAAACGGTAAAGCCTTCGCGGCTGGCCGCATCTTCGACACCGCGCGCCACGGTCGTCCAAAAGGGATTGGTGACATCCGACAAGACGAGCGCTAACGTTTGCGTACGATTGGAACGCAAACTGCGCGCCAATTGGTTGGGAACGTAATGCAACTCATTGGCTGCATTTTGGACTCGATCTTTAATTTCCTGGCTAAAATAGCCGGAATTATTGAGCACACGCGACACGGTGATCGGTGCTACACCGGCCCGTTTAGCAACTTCACGAATCGTAGCCATAGGTTAAAATCCTAAATTACACGAGATAAGGTGTGGTAAGCGTACCATAAAAGCGACTTGACAAACAAATATAGTGGCGTTAGCATTTGCAGGTTCATCAAATTAACTTCTTGACCTAAACCAGCGCGCCATCTGGCCCAGTCTTTTTTGACTGCGGAAGCTGGCAGCACAGATAGGACAACCGTAATGAAACAAGCAGCCGTAGTTGCGGAACGCCAAGCCCAGGTTATCGAGGTGCCCGATCCACATGCCAAAGACGATTGGGTTGTGGTTAAAGTGCAGACCGCGCCGATGTGTACGGAGTATAAGGCGTTTCTCAACGGCGCTCCCAGGAGAATTGCATAAGTCCTGTTAAATTTAAAACTGGAGATTCATAATCAATATGGCATTACAAACAGAGTTGGCGAGCTGGTTGGAGCAGGCCCGCGTCAAACAACGTAACGGCGGCATTGTGGAGAACGATCTGGACGCCCTTGCCGTGATTGTCCACGCGTCGGCCCAAACTGTGCGCCAACGTTTGCTCTATCTACACGCCGCGACGCCGAGCATTCGTTCCAAGGTGATTGGTATGGCCCTGCACGAGCCTGTGCCGGGCTCGATTACCGATATTACCAGCGTACCGGCCGATTGGCCGTTTGATACGGTACACGACGCGATCCTCGCCGGCTGGCAGGTGGTCCACTTTCCCCAACAACGGGCATTTTTTGATGACCGTGAAATCGACATTTTAGGCTACGAATTTATCTTACAGAAACTGGAGACCTACGATGCAGAAAACGTTCGATAAGCCAGCCGTACCCACCGAATATCTGCTGAGTGATGAGCAGGTGGTCTCGTTTATCATCCACGGTTATCATTTAATAGAAACCGATCTACCCGCGGCCTTTCACGCGTCCGTTTGTGATGACATCGCGCAGTTGGACGGCAACCCTGGTGACGGCATTCTCGATCGGGTGCCGAAACTCTATCAGGTGTACGATGATCCCAAGGTGCGCGGTGTGTTGACGAGTTTGGTGGTTCCTCCCAGGTCGATGGCAAAATCACCCAATGGCTTCATCAGCCAGGGGAAAGGCATCAGTTCGACACCCGGTGTTAGTTTCGATTTGTGGGTACGTTGCA
>JBBRVA010000905.1:0-3354 GCA_038247295.1 Caldilineales bacterium
TTTGGCAAGCCGCCAAAAGTGCGGCAATCCAGCCGTAATTAAGCGGCTGCTGTTACTCAACCCGCGTACCACTAAACCATGGGCGGGCAGCGTGCTGACACCCCAGGTTACCTCGTCCGGCGTCGTGATTTCGTTGGCTAGTTCGGCTAGTTTGGTTTCCAAGGCTAGCCAGCGGCGAGGCGCTACCCCTGTTCGACAAGCGTAAAATGAGCCATAGTAGCGATAGTTGCCCAGGCGTGCGCGTGAGTTTAGCGGCCGCTGCTTTGGTTCCAACTGCACCCGTTCGATAGCGATGGGCCGCTTGTCGGCCATGATATCGAGGTCGAGTTGCAGCAAGTCGTATTGAAAAAATTCACCACTTGCCTCACGCCCCGGTGCCACCACTTCCCAGTAAAAAAGACCAGCGTCGGCAGCCAGTTCGATCTGGGTGGTTTGCCGGTAGCAGGCCTGGGCAAAAGGAATGATCGTGTCTGGCAGATATTCCAACAACGCGCCCGTCTGCACCGTTAGATTCACAGTTTGTGTGGCAACGGCCCGTCCGGGGCGGTGGCGATAGACACGCGTGGCCCCCGTCGATGTGATTTGCGCACGCGCGTCTGGCCCGATATCTGCTGTCAAGTCCAGTTGATCGCCACCCAACACGCCGCCGGAAACGTTATGCAAATGGACGAGCGCTGCTCCATCCGCCGCCGTAAAGGCCCGTACAACGCGTAACGGTGGCGTTTGGACCTGTACCCGCAGAATTGTTTTGGCTTCTGGCCCAGCATGAAAACTCAATTGCAAACGGCCATTGGTTCGACTATGGCTGCTGGCAGTATTGTGACCGGCCGGTTGGCTATCGGTGGCGATGATCGACTCTTCTCAACTGATAAATAAACGCACCGGTAATTGTGGGTGACGCATGGCGGCGATTTCCGCCAATAGCCCAAAGGAAGGCACGGCGGTGGTGCGCCAGTCTGCGTCGCGCCCACGATTAGCCGCCGCGATCAGCGCCGATTTCAAGTGCCAGCGCAGCGCAATCACCTGGCTTTGCCCGATCGGCAATAGTTTTTGCACGGCAGAGAGCAGCCCAGTCACCATCTGTTGTAAATAGGCAAGCACCGTCATCTCTTCGTCGAATCCTAACACCCCGCCCACTAACCCAAAGGCGGTGGCATGGTGCAGATCGACATCCGTTTGTTTAGCTGTTTGCAGTGCTGTGTATAAAGTATCATTGGGTGCCAGCTCGACGACTAACGCCAAAAAGCGCCGGCCCAGCGTGGCACTGGCCGTTCGGCTCTCGCGCGCCGGCCGCAAAGCACTCAACCGGTAGTTGAGCGCGCGCCAGTCAATCTCGAAGCGGCCTAGGTCCGCTTGCGCCGCCAGGGCATAGGCTGCCCGGCAAAATAAGCCATCCAGCGCGCCAATTTCAAACAGATAATCGTGCAAAAATGCTTCCAACCGATCCACAGTAAGCCATTCTTCCGCGATCAGCGTTTCAAACCCAAACGAGTGAGATTGGGAACCGATCGGCAACGCACTGTCGGCCAATTGTAATAGATTGAGGAGCGCCAAATCTGCTGAGGGGGACATGCTGATGACCTTTCAACGGCAAATACTTTGCTACTTTAGTATAGCGCGTCACTAGGCGCGAAGCTATTGACAATATGGACAAGATCACGGTCGAACTTTTTAGGCAATCTGTCGAATCAGGAAAAGGCGACTCGTTCCCCGTGCTTGTCAAAAATAACGACGATCTTCTATACTACCAGTGTAATTTGTTGTGCCAATTTAATCCGTAACTGAATCGCCCCATTTTGATTAAGGAAGAGACTATGCCCACAGCTGAACTCTGTTTTTTAACCGCCACCGAACTGGCGCAGATGATCCGCAGCAAACAACTTTCTGCCCGCGAACTTATGACCGCCCACCTGGATCAGATTGCCCGCGTCAACCCCACGGTTAACGCGATTGTGACGCTGGCCCCGGAGCAAGCGCTAACCCAAGCCGCAGCCGCCGATGAAGCATTGGCGCACGGCAAGTCGGTTGGGCCGTTGCATGGTCTGCCCGTGGCGCACAAAGATTTGGTCGCGACGAAGGGGATGCGCACCACGTACGGCTCACCGCTCTTCAAAGACTTTGTGCCGGATCAAGATGACTTGATTGTCGAGCGTTTGAAGAGGGGCGGCGCGATCACAATTGGCAAGACCAATACACCGGAATTTGGCGCCGGGTCGCAGACTTTTAACAAAGTCTTTGGCGCCACGCTCAACCCGTATGACACGAGCAAAACTTGTGGCGGCAGCAGTGGCGGTGCAGCGGTAGCGCTGGCTTGTGGCATGCAACCGATCGCTGACGGCAGCGACATGGGCGGTTCGCTACGCAATCCGGCCAACTTCTGTAATGTGGTCGGCTTTCGCCCTTCACCGGGGCGCGTGCCGTCCTGGCCAAAGGCAACGGCCTGGGCGCCTTTTTCTGTGCAAGGTCCGATGGCACGCACGGTGCAAGATGTGGCGCTGATGTTGAGCGCGATTGCTGGCCCCGATGCGCGTGCCCCGCTGGCAATTCGCGAGCCCAGTACGATTTTCGCACAACCGCTGACACGCAATCTCAAAGGCGTACGCGTTGCCTGGAGTCGCAATCTGGGCACATTCCCGGTTGATGCCCGTGTGACGGCGGTGCTCGACGGTCAGCGTCACGTCTTTGCGGGGTTAGGCTGTGTAGTGGAGGATGGCGCACCGGATTTTAGTGATGCCGATGAAATTTTCAAGGTCTGGCGCGCTTGGACTTTTGAATTGGCCTACGCCGATCTGGTGGCAACCCACCGCGATCAGATCAAAGAGACGGTGATCTGGAATGTTGAAGCGGGCATGCAAGTAACTGGCCCTCAACTTGCCCGCGTCGAGAGCAAGCGGACGGCACTCTACCACCGCGTGCGCGAGTTTATGGAACGGTATGAGTTTTTGATTTTGCCGGTCAGCCAGGTGCCGCCCTTTGATGTCAATCAGCCCTACATTACTGACATTAACGGCGTGGCTATGCCAACCTATATCGACTGGATGCAGTCGTGTTACTTTATTACCGTCACCGGCCTGCCAGCGATCTCTGTTCCCTGTGGCTTTACACCGGAAGGCCTGCCCGTGGGCGTGCAGATCGTAGGTCGCCATCAAGACGATCTGGGCGTCTTGCAACTAGCGCACGCTTTTGAACAGGCGACGAATGTTTGGAAGCAGCGGCCAGCCGTTGCGGTATCCGCGTGAAGGCAAAATTAAAATGATCCACGAAGAGCGAAACCTGGGAGCGCCGCCCAACCGGGCGGGAAGTGTCTACAGGGGGCCCCCGGGGTGGCGGCGCTCCTAGGTGTAAAGACCAAAA